>JBJTVI010000381.1:0-3200 GCA_046081145.1 Rubrivivax sp. | reverse complement strand
TGGGGCCCGCCCGCGTGCTGGCCGCCGGGCTGGCCGCGTGGCTCAGTGCCTGCCTCACCCTGGTGCCAGCGGCTGCCGGCGCGCAGGTGCCGGCATCGACGCCTGCAGCGGCCTCCGCCATGGCTACCGGCACTGGCACAGCGGCGGGCACCTCCACGGACACCTCCACGGCTGCTCCCAGCACCGCAGTACCGGCACCTGCTCCGGCCCCAGCTGCCCCCATTCCGTGGCTCGTCATCGACTCGGCGCTTTCGGTCACTTCCGACACGCCAGGCTTTCCCGCCCAGGCGCGCGCCGAGCCGGTGCAGCTGCCCGACGACTGGGCGCACAGCCGGCCCGGCGCGGCCGGGCCCGTGTGGTACCGCGTGCCCTTCAACGCCTCGGGCTCGGGCTCATCGGAGCTGCTGGGCCTGTTCATCGCCCGGGTGTGCACGAACCTGCAGGTGTGGGTCAACGGGGAGCTGGTGCACAGCGGCGGGCGCATGCATCCGCCCGTCACGCACAACTGCAACCACCCGCAACTCGTGAGCCTGCCCGCGGCACTGCTGCGGCCGGGCCTGAATCTCCTGGATATCCAGGTGGCAGGCCAGCCGCTGGCGCGGGTGGGCTCGCGCCAGCGCGCCGGCGGGCTCTCCACCGTGGTGCTCGGCCGCCACGCCGACCTCGCACCCCTGCAGGCCCGGCTGAGCGCCTGGCAGACGGGCGTGCCGCTCGGGCTGGGCGGGGCGCTGCTGCTTTTGGGGGGCTTCGCGCTGGTGCTGGGCTGGCCCGAGCGGCGCGAAGGCACGCTGGTGTGGTTCGGCGGGCTGTGTCTGGCCTGGGGGCTGGCCGACATGCGGCTGTGGTGGCGCGAGCTGCCGCTGGAGGGCCCGCTGCTGGAGGCCGCGCTGGTGGCGTGGATGGGGGTGGTGGCGATGTGCGCGGTGCAATTCCTGCTGCGCCGCGCGGGCGAGACGCCGCCGTGGCTCGGCCGGGCGCTGGCCCTGCAGTGCGTGCTGGTGCCCGCCAGCGTGGTGGCCGGGGGCAGCGACGCCATCAACAGCCTGGCCCGGTTCTGGTCGACGCTGGTGGCGCTGCAGGTGCTGGCCGCGGGCGTGGTGCTGCTGCGCAGCCTGTGGGGCCGGCGCCCGGCGGCCTTCTGGGTGGCCGCGGCGACGCTCGGGCTCCTGGCGCTCAGCGGCGTGGTGGGCTACCTGGCGATGCGGGTGCCGGTGCCGCCGAGCCTGCCGCTGCTGGCGCAGCTCATCGTGGCCGGGGTGCTGCTGCTGGCCGGGATGCGGCTGGTGCAGGAGCACGGCCGCGCCCTGCAGACGGCGCAGGACAGCCGCGCCGCGCTGGAGCGGCGCGTGGCGGAGATCAGCGCCGACATCGAGCGCAACCTCAAGACGCTGGCCGATTCGCGCATCGAGCAGGTGACCGCGCGCGAGCGCAAGCGCATCGCCGCCGACCTGCACGACGACCTGGGCGCCAAGCTGCTCACGATCGTCCACACGAGCGAATCCGAGCGCATCGCCACGCTGGCCCGCGACGCGCTGGAGGAGATGCGGCTTTCGGTGCGCGGGCTCACGGGCAAGCCGGTGCAGCTCGACGATGCCCTGGCCGACTGGCGGGCCGAATTCATCTCGCGGCTGGCGCAAGCCGGGATCGAAGGGGGCTGGAGCCTGCCCGACACGGAGCCCGGCACCTGCCTGAGCGCACGCGCCTTCGTGCAGACCACGCGCATCCTGCGCGAGGCCGTGAACAACATCATCAAGCACAGCGGGGCCACGCACTGCGCCGTGAGCTGCGAAGTGGCCGAGGGTGCGCTGCTGCTGGTGCTGCGCGACGACGGGCGCGGCATCTCCCCGCCCGACGAGGAGCGGCTGGACCGCGGGCACGGCCTGACGACAATGAAGCAGCGCGCACGCCAGCTCCAGGGGCAGTGCCTGGTGGAGTCGGGGCCGGGCCTGGGCACGGTGGTGCGGCTTTCGGTGCCGGTGAACCGGCCTGAGGATCCGGCCTGAGGATCCGGCCTGAGGGTCGGACTCGAGGGGAGAGCCTGGGCCCCGGCCGGACGATCAGGCTTGGGCGCCTCAAGTCTTCGGGCCGCCTGCCGAAATGCGGGGGACCATGCAAAACATCCTGCTGCTCGAAGACCTGCCCGAGATCCGTGCGTGGATGCGCGCGCTCGTGCAGCGCGTGTTCCCGGCCGCCGACATCCGCGAGGCCTCGCGTGTGGGCGATGCGCTGCGCCTGGTGCAGACCATGCGCTTCGACATCGCGCTCATCGACCTGGGCCTGCCCGACGGCCGCGGCGTGGACGTGGTGGCGCGGCTGCGCGACATGCAGCCCGAGGCGCAGTCGGTGGTGGTGACCATCCACGATGACGACGAGCACCTTTTTCCGGCGCTGCAGGCCGGCGCCTACGGCTACATTCTCAAGGAGCAGCCGCGTGAGCTCATCGCCGAGCAGCTGCAGCGCATCAGCCAGGGCGAGCCGCCGCTGTCCCCCTCCATCGCGCGGCGCGTGATCGCACACTTCACGGCCGCTGCCCAGGCGCTGGCACGCAAGTCCACCGTGCCCACCACGCACCTCACCGACCGCGAGACCGACGTGCTGCTGCGCGTGGGCAAGGGCTTCACGCTGCCGGAGATCGCCACGCAGCTCGGCCTGTCGCGCCACACCATCGCCGACTACGTCAAGCAGATCTACCGCAAGCTCAACGTGAGCTCGCGTGCCGAGGCGGCGCTGGAAGCCCAGCGCATGGGCCTGTTCGGCTGACCTTGCCCGCCGCCGGGCGGGCACAATGCGTTCATCATGATCGGACGCATCACCGGGGTCCTCGTCGAGAAGGCGCCGCCGCAGAGTCTCGTGCAGGCCCAGGGCGTGGGCTACGAGATCGACGTGCCGATGAGCACGTTCTACAACTTGCCGGCCGTGGGCGCCACGCTCACGCTGCTCACGCACTTCGTGGTGCGCGAGGATGCGCAGCTGCTCTACGGCTTTCTCACGCCCGGCGAGCGCAGCGCCTTTCGCGAGCTCGTGCGCATCAGCGGGGTGGGGCCGCGCACGGCCCTGTCGATCCTGTCGGGCCTGAGCGTGGAGGAACTCACCCAGGCCGTCACACGCCAGGACGCGGCGCGCCTGGTGAAGGTACCGGGCATCGGCAAGAAGACGGCCGAGCGGCTGCTGCTCGAGCTCAAGGGGCGCCTGGGGGCGGA
>JBJTVI010000380.1:0-6818 GCA_046081145.1 Rubrivivax sp. | reverse complement strand
GCCCGGCCAAGCGCGTGCCGTTCAACGAGGTGCCGCGATGAGGGTGTTCCTGTCTGCAGACATCGAGGGGGTGGCCGGCGTCACCCATCTGCACACCACGGGCCCGGGCCGCTTCGACTACGAGGCCGGCCGGCGCTGGATGACGCAGGAGGTGGTGGCCGCCTGCGAGGGCGCACAGCGCGCCGGTGCCACCGAGATCGTGGTCACCGATGGCCACGGCACGGCCCACAACATCCACGCCGACCAGTTGCCCGAGTGCGCGCGGCTGGTGCGCTCGTGGCCGCGGCCGCTCGTGCAGATGCAAGGCATCGAGGAGGGCCGCTTCGACGCCGTGGTCTTCGTGGGCCATCACGCCAGTGCGGTGAGCCTGCACGGGGTGCTCGCGCACACCTTCGTGCTGGCTTTTCGTGACGTGCGACTGAACGGTGTGTCGCAGTCGGAGACGACGCTCAACGCCTGGCTGGCCGCGCACCACGGCGTGCCCTGCGTCTTCACCTCGGGCGACGACGCCTACATCGCGCACTGCCTGGAGCGGCTGCCGGGCATCGAGACGGTGGTGACGAAGAAGGCCTGCGGCTTCACGGCCGCCGAGAGCATCGCGCCCTCCGTCTCGCAGCGCCTGATCCGCGAAGGGGTGGAGCGTGCGCTGCGGCGCCGTCCCTGGCCCAGCCTGCCGGCTCTGCCGGAGCACTTCGACCTGGAGATCGACTTCAATTGGCGCAGCCAGCCCGAGATGTGGGCCTGGCTGCCGGGCTGCGAGCGGCGCGGCTCGCACACCATCGGCTGGCGGTTGCAGTCGATGCCCGAGGTGATGCGCCTGATCGCCTTCGCCTCGTTCTACCAGTCCGATGGTGTGCCCCGCTACGGGGAGGGCTGATCCGCAACGATGCCTTGGGGCTTCGCGACCCCGGTGGGCACGGGCCCGGGGGCCGGCCCTGACGCAGCCGCTGGCCGCGCGGCCGCGAGGTCGGCCGGCTCCAGCGCCAGCGAAGCGGGCCAGGGGCCGCCGGCGATCAGCGCGGCTGCCGCATGGGCCAGGGCCGGCGCGGTCTGCAGCCCGTAGCCGCCTTGCCCGGCAAGCCAGAAGAAGCCCGGCGCATCGGCCGCGAATCCGGCCACTGGCACGCGGTCGGTGGAAAAGGTGCGCAGGCCCGCCCACTTGTGCCGCACCTGCCGCACGACCATCGTGGTGACCTGCTCCACCCGCCAGGCCGCGAGCGCCACGTCGAGCTCCTCGGGCTGCGCGTCGCATGGCGGCGAGAGCGTTTCGTCGGCCGGGGAGGCCAGCAGCCCCTTGCCCTCGGGGAGGAAGTAGAACTCGTCGGCCAGCGAGCGCACGAGCGGCCAGCCGCGCACGTCCAGGCCATCGGGCGCATCGAAGGCGATGATCGTGCGGCGCAGTGCGCGCAGCCCGAGCGGCGCCACGCCGGCCAGGGTCGCGACCTCGTCGGCCCAGGCCCCGGCGGCGTTCACGAGCACCGGGGCGCGGAACTCGCCTTGCAGCGTGCGCAGTCGCCACTGCGCGCCGTGATGCTCGATCGTGCGCACGGGCGCCGAGGTCCACACGCGGCCGCCCCGGGCGCGCAGCCCGGCGATGAAGCCGCTCATCAGGGCGTGGCCGTCGAGCCGGCAGGCGGCCGGGTCCAGCAGGGCGCGCACGATGCCCTCGGGCCCTGTCCTGAGCACCGGCACGCGCGAACGGGCCTCCTGGAGCCCGATTTCGTGCGCGCGGCCGGTGATGGCGGCCATCTCGGCGAGGTTGCGCTCGAAGAGCGCTTCTTGGCCTTGGCGCACCACCATCATGGCTGGCGCCTCGTGGGCGAGCGCCACCTCGGTGAAGCCCGGCGGGGGGTGGCGGAAGAACTCGCCACTGGCCCGCGTGAGCAGGCGCACGGGCCGATTGCCGATGCCGAAGTGGTAGTAGGTGGCCGAGCGGCCGGAGGCGTGATAGGCGGTGACGTCCTCGCGCTCGAGCACCTCCACGCGCCCGTGGCGCGACAGCGCCCAGGCTGCCGACAGCCCGGCCACGCCGCCTCCCACGACGACGAAGTCGGCGTCGATGCTCACGCGACCGCCCGGCCGGCCGCGCGCATGATGGCCTGCAACTGCGGCAGCGGCAGTTCGTGCACGGTGCGGCCGCCCACGCCGCTCGTCGTGCGGGCGCACGTGAGCGCGTTGACGATGGCCTCCTCGGTGGCTTCGGCGGCGGCTGGGGCCAGCGGGTTCATGTCCTCGGGGCCCAGCATGCGCAGCCCGCCAGTCACCCCGTGCTGGCTGAAGGGCAGCACATTGGCGGTGGAAAAGGCCAGGATGAAGTCGCCGCTGCGGTTGTTGCCCATCCCGCCCACGCGCGCCAGCCCGATCGAGGCCCGGTGGGCGAGCCGGTTGAGCTGCGGCGGCAGCAGCGGCGCGTCGGTGGCCACGACCACCACCACCGAGCCCTGAGTGTCGGGCCCCGGCGCCCCGTCTCGGCGCTGTGGACTGTCCACGAGCGCGTACGGCAGCTGGCGCCCCACCGGCACGCCGTCGATGGTCAGGTGGCTGCGGTTGCCGAAGTTGGACTGCACGAGCACCCCCACGGTGTAGCGCTCCCCGCCACAGGACACCTGTCGCGAAGAGCTGCCGATGCCCGACTTGAGCTCGAAGCTCATCATGCCGGTTCCCCCGCCCACCGCGCCCTCCTCGACCGGCCCGCCGCGTGCGGCATCCAGCGCCGCCTGCACGTGCTCGCGCCGCACCGGGGCGTTCAGCCCGTCGTGCAGGATCCCGTCATAGGTCTCGGCCACGCAGGGCTGGTGCCAGCGGTCGTCCACGCCCTGGGCAAAGGGCAGCGCCAGCAGAGCGTCGCGCGCGGCGCCCACGGCAAAGGCCGAGGTCAGCACGATGGGGGAGGCCAGCAACCCTGTCTCGGCGATCCAGTGCGTACCGGCCACCTCGCCAAAGCCGTTGTAGCGGGCAAATCCCGCGAACACGGCGTGCTGCCAGAGCCGGCCGTCGGGCCGCTGGTGCGGGATGATCGCCGTCACGCCGGTGCGCGACACGTGCGGGGTGTCGGCCAGGAGCGTCACCTGCCCGACGGCCACGCCGGCGACATCCGTGATCGAGTTGAGCGCACCGGTGGGCAGGGTGCCGATGCACAGGCCCAGATCGCGCAGGCGTGTGCGGCCGGTTGGGAGGTTGGGGCTCGGTGGCGCGGAAGGCGCGCCAGCAGGGATGGGGTGTGCAGCCATGAGGCGGGAGTACCGGCAAGTGCGTGTTGCTGGGCTGAACGCACCGGCCGGCGCCGCGCCGACAACGCGTGTCGGGGGATGAGTCGGGCATCCGTTTGAAGTCCTCAGTTGCAGGCAGGAGCCTCCCATGGTCGAAGTCATCCGGCGGCACCCGCTGAGCGCGTTCTACCTGATCGCGTTCGCGCTCGGTGCGGCTTTCATCTCCATCCGCCTGCTCGACCCCGGGGCGATGGCCTGGGCCTTCAAGGACATGCGGTCCGCGCCTTGGCACCCCAACATCGTCAGCGTGTTCCCGAAGGTGCTCGAGCGGCCCACCCTGGTATCGGGCTATCTCTTTCCGGCCGCACCGATGTTCGCGGCACTGATCG
Source organism: Rubrivivax sp. (assembly GCA_046081145.1). Taxonomy (GTDB): domain Bacteria; phylum Pseudomonadota; class Gammaproteobacteria; order Burkholderiales; family Burkholderiaceae_C; genus Rubrivivax. The sequence continues at coordinate 3,220 of JBJTVI010000380.1, read as the reverse complement.
TGGCGGCGTGGATCGGCGGGCGGCGGGGCCTGGGCGAGCTGCTCGACCGCTTTCGCCCCTGGCGCGAGGGCGTCACGTGGCGGCAGGGCCTGATGGTCTATGCCATGTGCTTTGCCGTGTACATGGCCTGCGTGGGCGTGCTCGTGATCATGCTGCAGCTGCGCGGGCCCGGCAGCGGCCTGTCGCTGATGCTGCAGACCTATGGCACGACGACGCTGGGCACCGTCGCCTTCATGCTCGTGGCCCCTTTCCTGGGCCCGGGCGGCCTGCTGGAGGAGCTGGGCTGGCGGGGCTTTGCGCTGCCGCTGCTGCTCGAGCGGCTGAAGAACCCGCTGCTGGCCACCGTGGTGCTGGGCGTGCTGTGGGGCCTGTGGCACCTGCCGCGCGACGTACCTGGGCTGCTGTCGGGAAACCCCGCGCTGATCCGCGGCGGCAGCTACACCGGCTACCTCGTGAGCCAGCTGCAGTTCATCACGGGCACCGTGATCGGCAGCATCATCATCAGCTACGTTTTCTTCAAGACCGGCGGCAGCTGGTGGGCGGCGATGCTCGTGCACAACTTCTTCAACGAATTCAGCGTGGGTCTCACGATGCTGACGAAGGCGTCCATCGAGATCGCGGGCATGACCTTCACGCCCAGCGGCGTGTTCCAGGCGATCTTGGCGACGATCATCCTGGCCTTCACGGGCACGCAGCTTGGCCGCAGGCCGCCACCTGCCGCCACGGCGCCTGCGCCAGGCGCGCCATGACGGAGGACACGCGCGCGGGAGCCGATGCGCCCCGGCAAATGAGCCCGCCCGAGGCGCTGGTGCAGGCTCAGCTCGAGGCCTACAACGCCCAGGACATCGAGGCCTTTCTGGCCTGCTACCACCCCGAGTGCGAGTTCGTGCGCGGGAGCGGCGAGGTGGAGCTGCGCGGGCATGCCGCCTTCCGGCAGGCCTACACCGGGCTGTGGAGCCGCTCTCCCCGGCTGCAGGCACGCATCCTGCAGCGCATGGTGGTGGGCCGCCACGTGATCGACCTGGAGCTCATGCTGCACCACGCCGACGGCCCGCGCGACCCGTTGGTGGCCCTCTACGAAACCGAAGGCGCGTGCATCCGGCGCGTGCGCGTGATCACGCCGCGGGACTGATCAGCGCCCGACCCGCCCGAGCACCGCCGCCCCGAGGGCGGCCAGACCCGCCGGCACCAGCGTGAAGGCGACCGCCACACCCGTCACGGCGGCGGCGGACTGTGCGGCAGCCCCGCCCGCGGAGGCGACGAAGCCGGTGGCGCTGAGCACCCAGGCGGTGACGAGCGGCCCCAGCGCCAGGCCGGCCTTCTCGCCGGCGATGAACAACCCCGTGAAGCTGCCCTCGCGCTGCAGCCCGGTGCGCAAGGTGTCCTCGTGGACGAGGTCGGTGAGCATCGAAAACGGCAGCAGTTGCGTGCCGGCAAAGCCCACGCCCGCCAGCGCGCACAACCCCCACAGCAGTGGCGCTGGCGAGGCGGCCCCCACCCCGTACAGGGCCGCCAGCGCCAGCGCGAAGACGAGGGCCGAGCCCACGGCGCAGGCGCGCTTGCCGAAGCGCCGCGAGAGTGCGGCCCACAGCGGCATGGCCGCCAGGCCCGCCACGATGAGGCAGCCAAAGACGGCGCCCACCGCATCGGGCGGCTGGCGCAGCACGTGCACGACGAAGTAGGGCGCGGCCGCCGCCATCGCGCCGTTGCCCACGAGCACGCACGCGTAGCCCAGCAGCAGCACGAAGTAGGCGCGGTGGGCCAGCGCCAGGCGCAGCTGCTCGCGCGCACCGGGCTGCGCGGCCTCAAGCCGCGGCCGGCCCGGCAGCGCGCGCGCGCCAAGCGCCGTGATGCCCATCGCCAGCGTGATGGCCGCTGCGATGACGCCACCCATGAAGCTGTGCCCGACCTGCCCGCTCCCGCCCGCTGAGACCAGCATCGGTGCGGCCACGGCCCCCAGCAGCGTGCCCACGAGGGCCCCGCCCATGCGCCAGGCCATGATGCGGGTGCGCTCGTGGCTGTCCTCGCTCATCTCGGCGGCCATGGCGGCATACGGCACGGCAAAGAGCGCATAGCCGCTCATGCCCAGGAAGAAGGCCAGGCCCGCCACGAGCGGGCGCATCGCGCCGTCGACCGCGGCGGGCGCCTGGAAGGTGGCCCAGAAGGACACCCCCGCCAGCAGCGCGCCGGCCACGAGGAAGGGCTGGCGCCGGCCCCAGCGGCTGTGCAGCCGATCGGAGGCCAGGCCCACCAGGGGGTCGAAGACCACGTCCCAGAGCTTGGGGATGAAGAGCACCAGGCCAGCCACCGCTGCCGCCACCCCGAGCGTGTCGGTCAGGTAGTACAGCAGCAGGATCGACGACGAGGCAGCGAAGAGCCCGGTGCCCACCGAGCCGCAGGCGTAGAGCAGGCCGTGCCGCAGCTTCAGCGCCGGGCCCAGGGTGGCAGCGCGGCCACCGCTGCGTCGATGGCCGCTGCGAGCTTGTCGACGATCTCCTGCACATGGCCGTCGTCGATGATGAAGGGCGGAGCCAGCAGGATGTGGTCGCCGTTCATGCCGTCGGCCGTGCCTCCCATCGGGTAGCAGATGAGGCCCGACAGCATGGCATGCTGCTGCACCGCGCCCCACAGCATGTGCTCGGCAGCGAAGGTCGCCTTGGTGGCGCGGTCACGCACGAGCTCCAGCCCCAACAGCAGCCCGCGCCCGCGGATGTCGCCCACGTGCGGGTGCTCGGCCAGACGCGCGTGCAGGGCCTGGCGCAGCCGCGCGCCCATGGTCTGCACGCGCGCCAGCAGCTGGCGCTCGCGGATCTGCGTGACCACGGCCAGGGCGGCCGCGCAGGGCGTGGCGCTGGCGTTGTAGGTGTGGCCGTGGATGAAGTAGCCGCGCCGGTCGGCGATGGTCTCGAAGACGCGCGTGCCCACCAGGATCGCCGAGATGGGCTGGTAGCCCGCCCCCAGGCCCTTGGCGAGCGTGACGAGGTCTGGCACGACGCCGTCCTGCTCGATGGACAGGAAGGTGCCGGTGCGCCCGCTTCCGGTGAGGATTTCGTCGGCGATGAAGAGGATGCCGTAGCGGTCGAGCACGGCCTTGATGGCGCGGAAGTAGCCCGGCAGCGCCGGCACCGCGCCGTTGGTGGCACCCACCACCGGCTCGGCCACGAAGGCCGCCACCGTGTGCGGGCCCATCTGCAAGATGGTGGCCTCGAGCTCGTGCGCC
>JBJTVI010000379.1:0-10467 GCA_046081145.1 Rubrivivax sp. | reverse complement strand
GCTGCGCCAGCTGCTGAGTGCCCTGCGCGACGCGGTGTGGATCAACGTCGACCACCGCATCTCCTACGCCAACCCGGCCGCCGAGCGCCTCGTCGGGGTGACGGCGGGGCGCATGAGCGGACGCAGCGTCTTCGAGTTCATGCCGCCCGATTCGGCCGAGCGCGCCCGGCCCCTGCTCTAGTGCGTGCGCGCCGGCGAATCCGAGGTGCTCCTCGAGGGCATGCGCTTCGTCGACCCCGACGTGGCGCCGCGCACCCTGCTGGTCTCGGGCGTGACCCTGGCGCTGCCCGAAGGGCAGGCCACCCTCACCATCGCGCGCGACGTGAGCGAGCTGCAGACGACGCGCGATGCGCTGGAGCGCTCCAACCGCGAGCTCGTGCGCCTGGTGGAGCGGCTGAACACGGCCGAGGAAGAGGAACGCCGACGCATCGCGCGTGAGCTGCACGACGACCTGCAGCAGCGGCTCGGCGTGATCATGATGGAACAGCAGCAGGTCGCGCGTGCGCTGCCCGAGCCGGCCGCGGCCAGTGCCGCCGCGCTCACGCGCGCGCAGGCGATGGCAGCCGGAGCCGTCGACTCGGTGCGGCGCATCGTGCGCTCGTTGCGTCCGCAGGCGCTCGACGAGCTTGGCGTGGCGGCGGCCATCGAGCAGCTCGTGCGCGAGGGCGGCGAGCGGATGAGCCTGCAGGCGGAGTTCGAGGCCCTCGGCCCGGAGGGCACCGATGCAGCGCTGCCACCGGCGGTGGCCGACTGCCTGTACCGCGTGGCGCAGGAGTCGCTCACCAATGTACGCAAGCACGCGCGGGCCAGTTTCGTGCATGTGGTGTTCGACCTCTCCCGCCCCGGCTCCTTTGTGCTGCAGGTAACCGACGACGGCCGGGGCCTGGCCGCGGCGGGCCCGGCCGACGGCCGCTCGCCGGGCATCCGCGGCATGCACGAGCGGGGTGCAGGCGCTGGGCGGGCAGCTCGTCGTGGAGGAGCCGCCCCGGGGGCGGCACACGCGTGCAGGCCAGGCTCCCGTGGCCGGTGGCCTGACTTGTCGGAGCCGCCGGAGCACCCGGGAGGAGGCCCGGAAAAATTCAGCCGCCCGGAGGGCGGCTGCATTCAGCGGGACTTCAGCGGAACATTTGGCGGAGTGGACGGGGCTCGAACCCGCGACCCCCGGCGTGACAGGCCGGTATTCTAACCAACTGAACTACCACTCCGCGGTGCTCAGCGAAGCTCGCGAGTATAGCAAAACCAGGAATGCAAACCATGACCCAGCGCCCTCTCGGCGGAACCGGCCTGCAGGTCGCTCCGCTCGCCTTCGGCGGCAACGTCTTCGGCTGGACGGCCGACGAAGCCGCTTCGTTCCGCCTGCTCGACGCCTTCGTCGAAGGCGGCTTCAACCTCGTGGACACCGCCGACGTGTACTCGGTGTGGGCTCCCGGCCACACCGGCGGGGAGTCCGAGGCCATCATTGGGCGCTGGATGAAGGCGCGCGGCACGCGCGAGCGCATCGTGCTGGCCACCAAGGTCGGGATGAAGGTGGCCGAAGGCCGCACCGGCCTGTCGCGCCGCTGGATCCGCCAGGCCGTGGAGGATTCGCTGCGCCGCCTGCAGACCGACCGCATCGACCTCTACCAGGCGCACCAGGACGACGCCGACACCCCGCTGGAGGAGACCCTCACCACCTTCGCCGAGCTGATCGCCGAAGGCAAGGTGCGCTTCATGGGCGCCTCCAACTACAGCGCATCGCGCCTGGCCGAGGCCCTGGCCACGAGCCGGCGCCTGGGCCTGCCCCGCTACGAGACGCTGCAGCCGCACTACAACCTCCTGGAGCGCGCCCGCTACGAGACGGACCTCGAGCCGCTGTGCCGCCGCGAGGGCCTGGGGGTGATCAACTACTTCGGGCTGGCGCGCGGCTTCCTCACCGGCAAGTACCGCAGCGAGGCCGACCTCTCGCGCAGCGTGCGAGGGGCGGGCGTGAAGCCCTACTTGAACGAACAGGGCTTTCGCGTGCTGGCCGCGCTGGATGCGGCCGCGGCACGGCTGTCGGCCACGCCGGCCCAGGTGGCGCTGGCCTGGCAGATGGCGCGGCCCGGCATCACCGCGCCGATCGCCAGCGCCACGAGCCTCGAGCAGTGGCAGGAACTCGTGGGCGCGGCCGCGCTGGTGCTCGACGCCGCCACCGTGGCCGAGCTCGACCGCGCCAGCGCCGCCTGAGGCGCCGCGCTCCGGGGCAGCGCCGCCTCAAGGTCCAGGATGAGGGCTGCTGCCAGCCTCGAGTGGCCCCTGGGTATTCCACCACCAGCGGCCCGGAGAGCTGTGGCCATGATCGTGCTCTCACCTTGCCCCGGTTCCCCTCCCATGCCCACCCGCCAACGCCTTCTCGCCCTGCTGCTGGCCGGCGGCACGGCCCTCGTGGCCCTGCTCGCCACGGCGCCGGCCCGCGCCGCCTTCCCGGACAAGCCCATCCGCATCGTCGTGGCCTTCGCGCCCGGCAGCTCCACCGACATCGTCGCCCGTGCCATCGCCGAGCAGCTGCAGGCCTCACTCGGGCAGCCGGTGGTGGTGGAGAACCGCCCCGGCGCCGGCGGCAACATCGCCACGCAGGGCGTCATGAACGCACCGGCCGACGGCTACACGCTGCTCTTCCACAGCGTAGCCTACTCGGTGAACCCTTCCCTCTACCCCAACGCCGGCTACGATGCCCTGAACGACCTGCAGGGCGTGGCGATGGCCGCCGTCACGCCCAACCTGATCTACGTCCACCCCGACGTGAAGGCCAACAACCTGGCCGAGCTGATCGCGCTGGCGCGCGGCGGCAAGATGGCCTACGCCTCCTCGGGCATCGGCACCACCACACACCTCGGGGCGGAACTGCTCTTCAAGGGCCTGGCCAAGGTGGATGTCACGCACGTGCCCTTCCAGCCGGCTGCTGCCACGCAGGCCGCCGTCAGCGGCCAGGTGCCGATCGCCTCCACCTAGATGCCGCCGGCGGTGCCGCACGCCCGGGCCGGCCGCGTGCGCCCGATCGCCGTGATGTCGCCCAGGCGCAGCCCCGCCCTGCCCGACGTGCCCACGGTCGCAGAGAGCGGCTACCCCGGCTTCGAGGCCAGCACCTGGTTCGCCCTCTTCGCGCCGGGCAAGACCCCGGCCGACGTGCTCGACCGCCTGAACGCCGAAGTCAACAAGGCACTGGCCAGCAAGCCCGTAGCCGACCGTTTCGCCACGCTGTCGCTGGAGGCCCAGCGCATGGACCGTCCGGCGCTGCGCCGCTACCTCGAGGGCGAGGTGGCCAAGTGGGGGAAGCTCGTCAAGGAGCTCAACCTCAAGCCCGAGTGAGGGCGCGCCCGCGCGCCCGTCCCTGCCGCACACCTCTGCACCCCGCCCCCTCCCATGCGATTCGTCAGCTTCCGCGCCGCCGGCACGCCCACCTGGGGCGTGGTCTCGGGCTCCCGCGTGGCCAGCGCACGCGCCCTGGGCCTGAACGAGGTCGCCCCGACGCTGCGGGCCTTCATCGAGCGCTGCGCTACCGACCCCGCCTTGCTGGCCGTCACCGGCGCACGCGCCGCGACGCTGCCCGGCGAGGCGCTGGACGAGTCGGCCCTGCTGCCCTGCATTGCACACCCGGGCAAGATCTTCTGCCTAGGCGTGAACTACGTCGACCACGCCAAGGAAGGCGGCAACACGGTGGCCGACTACCCGGCCCTCTTCATGCGCAGCCACACCTCGCTGCTCGCGCACGGCGCTCCGCTGCGCGTGCCGGCGATTTCCGACAAGCTCGACTACGAGGCCGAGTTCGCCCTCGTCATCGGCCGCCCCACGCGCAACGTGTCGGAGGCCGATGCCCTGGCCAGCGTCTTCGGCTACGCCTGCTTCAACGACGCCACGCTGCGCGACTACCAGCGCAAGACCACGCAGTGGACGATCGGCAAGAACTTCGAGGGCACGGGCGGCTTCGGCCCGCAGCTCGTCACGGCCGACGAGCTGCCCCCCGGCTGCACGGGCCTGCGCATCCAGTCGCGCTTGAACGGCCAGGTGATGCAGGGCGCGAACACCACCGACATGATCTTCGGCGTGGCGCGCACCATTTCGCTGCTCAGCCAGTGCATGACCCTCGACCCCGGCGACGTGCTCGTGATGGGCACCCCCGCCGGCGTGGGCTACGCCCGCACCCCGCCCGTGTGGATGCGCCCCGGCGACACCATCGAGATCGAGATCGAAGGCGTCGGCGTGCTCCGCAACCCGGTGACGGCCTGAGGCTGCCGACCCGGCCTTTCGCCCGATATCCCACGCCCCTCAGGCACGCCGACCCATGCGCGACGTCCGCCTCGACAACCTCACCGAGCTCACTGCCTCCAGCTTCGAGGGCCTGCCCGACGCCCGCCGGCGCGCGCTCGTCACGCGCCTGGTGCAGGTGCTGCATGCCTACGCGAAAGAGGTGGGCCTCACCCACGACGAGTGGCGCGGCGCCATCGCCTTCCTGCACCGCATGGCCGCCATCTCGAGCGAGGAACGCAGCGAGTTCACGCTGCTGTCTGACGTGGTGGGCCTCTCGAGCCTGGTGGACCTGCTCGGCTCCGCCCCGGGCGCTACCCCCGGCAGCGTGCTCGGCCCCTTCCACACCGTGGGCTCGCCCTGGCTCAAGAACCCCGCCGACCTCGTGCGCGACAACGCCGGCGAGGTCGTGCGGCTGCGCGGGCGCGTGTGCGGCACCGACGGCGCGCCCCTGCCCGAGGCCACGCTGGACTTCTGGCAAAACGCCGCCAACGGCCTGTACTGGCAGGTCGATCCCACGCAGCGGCGCGACAACCTGCGCTGCCAGCTGCGCGTGGACGCCCAGGGCGCCTTCGAGATCCGCACCATCCGCCCCGTGCCCTACCAGATCCCCACCGACGGCCCCGTCTGGCAAGACCTCGTCGAGCCCGCCGGCCGCACCGCCTGGCGCCCGGCGCACTACCACCTCATCGTCTCGGCACCGGGCCGCCGCACGCTCGTCACAGAGCTCTTCGACGCCGACGATCCCTGGCTCGAGCGCGACGCCGTCTTCGGTGTGCGTGAGGCGCTGGTGGGCCGCTACGAGAACGGGCCCCAAGGGCCTGTCATGCAGGTGGAGATCCGCCTGGCCACCGCCTGAGCAGCGTTCGAACCGCTGCGGGCAGCCGCGCCCCACACCCCTTTGACACCCCCTTGACACCCCTAGGAGACCTTCCTATGACGATGGACCGCCGCTCCCTCTTCCAGACCGCTGCCACACTCGGCGTAGGCGCCGTGGCCGGCTGCGCGCTGCCCGGCCAGGCCTCGAACAGCCCGAAGACGCCCTTCACCGTGCCGGCCACCTACGTGCCCATCGTCGGCAGCGACCGGATGTTCCCCGTGCGCCGCATCTACTGCATCGGCCGCAACTACCGGGCGCACGCCATCGAGATGGGCTCCAACCCCGACCGCGAGCCGCCCTTCTTCTTCCAGAAGCCCACCGACGCCATCCAGAACGTGGCCCTGGGCACCGTGGCCGACCACCCCTACCCGCCCCTGACGAAGAACTACCACTACGAGGTCGAGCTCGTGGCGGCGCTGCACCGCGGCGGGCGCGACATCCCGAAGGAAAAGGCCCTCGAGCACGTCTACGCCTACGCCATCGGCCTGGACATGACGCGGCGCGACCTGCAGCGCGCCATGGGCGACGAGAAGAAGCCCTGGGAGATCGGCAAGAGCTTCGACCGATCAGCTCCCATCGGCCCCTTCCACCTGGCCAGCCAGACCGGTCACTTCACCAAGGGTGGCATCTGGCTCAAGGTGAACGGCACCACCAAACAGAACGCCAACCTGAGCCAGATGATCTGGAGCGTGGCCGAGCAGATCGCCCGCCTGTCCCAGGCCTTCGAGCTCTTCCCGGGCGACATCGTCTATTCAGGCACGCCGGAAAACGTCGGCCCGGTCGTGCGGGGCGACCGCATCGACTGCCACATCGATGGCCTGCCCGACCTGAGCGTGAAGATCGTCTGATCAGGGTGAGACTGGCCAGGCTCGCGGCAGCACCAGGCCGCGCCGGCCCATCTCCTCGCGCACGAGGTCGGGCCGGTCGCTGATGATGCCCTCCACGCCCAGATCGAGCATGCGCGCGATGGCCGCAGGCTCGTTGACCGTCCACACCACCACCGCCAGCCCGAGCGCGCGGGCCTCCTCGCGCAGTGCCGGCGTCAGGTCGCCGAAGTAGGGCGACCAGATCCTGCCGCCCGCGGCCTTCACCATCCTTGGCACCGCGCCATGGTCCGCCACGCGCAGGCCGGCTGTCCACGACACGGCGGGCCCAGCCGAACCCGTCGCGCCGGCCCCGATCGTGTCGAGCCAGCGCTGCTGCGCGCTCAGGTAGACGGTGTCGATCTCCGGTGCCTCGCGCTGCACCACCTGCAGCGTGCGCCAATCGAACGACTGAATCGTGGCGCGACGCGTCAGCCCCGCCTCGCGGATGGCCGCGATCAGCGCCCGCGCAAAAGGCTCCGGCGCCGCCGTGGCCTCGGGCTGGCGCGGATCGATCTTGGTCTCGATGTTAAAGCGCAGTTCGCGCGCGCCGGCGCGTGCCGCCAGCGCGAACACATCCGTCAGGCGCGGAATACGCGTGCCGTCCACTGGCTGCTGCGTGGCAAAGGTCTGCGCATAGCGGCTTGCCGGGTTGATGCGTCCCACGTCGTAGCGCTGCAGCGCCTCCACCGTCGAGTGCCAGATGAGCGGCCCGCGCGCACCCAGAAAGGCCCCATCGGGCCCGCGCGTGATGTCCGGGTTGAGCGACGCGTCGTGGGAGACCACGAGCACCCCGTCGCGTGTCAGACCCACGTCGAGTTCCAGCGTGGTCACGCCGATCGACAGCGCCTTCGCAAAGGCTGGCAGCGTGTTCTCCGGCGCCAGGCCGCGTGCGCCCCGGTGGCCCTGCAGATCCAGCGCCTGCACCGCCGGGGCGGCGGCCCACCCCAGCAGGAGCATCAGCGCGGGCAAAAGGTGGCGGGCGATCACGGGCATGGCGGGCTTTCCGGGGACGTTGGAGCGAAGTTCACCCTGCCACCGCGTGCTGCGAAGCAGCCTCTCTACGCTGGCGCCAGCAAGGTGAACTGAGCGCGCCCGAGCAGCTTCCTGAAGTCCCGGTCGAAGCTCACGAGGTGCTCGCCCCGGTGCACCACGGCTGCCGCCAACCAGGCGTCGGGCAGGTCGTTGCCGCTGAGCTGCCTGGCCAGGCACAGCTGCCGCAAAGTCGACCACTCCGGGCCCAAGGCCGCGAGATGCACGCCAGGTGCAGCCACAAGCGCGTCGACGAACGCCACGGCATCCTCCACCGGGGTGGCCTGCTGGAAGATCTTCGCACTGGTGACCAGCCGCAGGAAACTGGCCAGCACCATCGGCATCAGCGTGAAGGATGCGCCGGCACCGGCGGCGCCGATCGCCTTCTCGAGCCAGTGGCGCGCGACGGCATGGTGCGGGTGGTCGCTGCGCGAAGCCGCAACCAGCACATTGACGTCAGGCGTCATCGTCAATGGCCTCGAGCATCGCCTGGTTGCTCAGCGGGTTCACGCCCTTGACCAGACCACCGCGGCCCTTGAACACAGGCAGGCGAACCCGGCCATGCTGCGCAGCGTTCGCCTTCGCGCGCAGGCGCAAGTGCAGCCCTTCCTCGATCAACCGCGTCAGGCTCGTGCGCTGCTGGGCCGCCAGCGCCTTGGCATCGGCCAGCAGTTGATCGTTCAGGTCGAGGGTCGTCTTCATGCTGATATGGTACAGATTTCTGTACTCGAACTGCAAGGAGCCTGGATCAACCGGACCCTCGCCCCCATGACGCCAGGCCGGCAGTTGCGGTTCGCCGAAGCCGCCCAGCGCGGCCCTGCCCCTTCAGCCCAGCACGGGATAGTCGGTGTAGCCCGTGGCGCCCGGCGTGTAGAAGGTCGAGGGCTCGGGCGCGTTGAGCTCGGCCCGGCGGCGCAGGCGCTCGACCAGGTCCGGGTTGGCCAGGAAGGGGCGGCCAAAGGCGATCAGATCGGCTTGGCCGGCGGCAAGGGCAGCCTCGGCACTCTCGCCGTCAAACCCGCCAGCCAGGATGAAGGTGCCCTGGAAGGCGGCTCGCAGCGCGGCCTTGTGCGCGGCCGGCACAGGCGGGGCGCCCATCGCCGAATGGTCCAGCACGTGCAGGTAGCCCAGCCCCAGCTCCGACAGCTCCCGCACCAGCGCCAGCAGCTGCTCCTCCACGCCGTCGAAGGTGCCGGTGCCATTGAATACGCCATGCGGCGACAGCCGGATGCCGACCTTGCTCGCCCCAATCGCGCCGGCACAGGCGCGCGCGACCTCGATCGCGAAGCGGTTGCGCGCGGCGGCGCTGCCGCCGTAGGCGTCGGTGCGTGCACTCACGTTGGCGTTGAGGAACTGCTCGATGAGGTAGCCGTTGGCGGCGTGCAGTTCGATGCCGTCGAAGCCCGCCTCGACAGCCAGGCGGGCAGCCTGCGCGAGTTCGCCCACCACACCGGCGATCTCCGGCGCGGTGAGCGCGTGAGGCGCACTGTGCGGCTTCATGCCTTGGGTGTCGGTCCACATCTGGCCTGGGCACACGGTGTCGGTGGGGCCGACGACGCGCGCGCCCGCGGGCAGGTTGGCCGCATGGGTGACACGGCCGGTGTGCATCAGCTGCACGACGATCTTGCCGCCGCGCGCATGCACGGCCTGCGTGACGAGCTTCCAGCCCGCCACCTGGGCGGCGTTGAACAGCCCGGGGATGCGCGCGTAGCCCAGGCCGTCCGGTGAGGGCGAAGTGCCTTCGGTGATGATCAGACCGGCACCGGCGCGTTGCGCGTAGTACTCGGCCATCAGGGCGTTGGGCGTGTTGGCCTCCACCGCCCGGCTGCGCGTCATCGGGGACATTACGGTGCGGTTGGCAAGGGACCAGGCGCGCGAGGTATGGGAGCCGAGCAGCTTGGGATGTCGACGGTTGCGGTTGCAGGAACACGCCGAGGATGCGCGCAGCGGGCGCTGCCTCGGCCCCTGTCAGGGCAACGAGGTGGGCGGCGGCACGCCCGAGGAGTTCGCCGCGCTCATGCGGGCTGAACGCCCGCGCTGGGCCAAGGTGGTGCGCGACGCGAAGATCGAGCCGGAGTGAGGGCAGGTGGCCCCTGAGGGCGCTGCACAAACGAACGCGGCACCCGAAGGTGCCGCCGCACAAACGACTGCGCCGCCCGAAGGCGGCGCGCGTGCCAAATTGGCGTCCCCTAGGGGATTCGAACCCCTGTTACAACCGTGAAAGGGTCGTGTCCTAGGCCTCTAGACGAAGGGGACTGAAACCTTCACCACGTTCCACCGGCGCTTGTTGGTGGAGGTAAGCGGGATCGAACCGCTGACCTCTTGCATGCCATGCAAGCGCTCTCCCAGCTGAGCTATACCCCCGGTGCCGGTCGAACGAAGCCTTGCATTATAGCCCGGTTCTCTACACGTGCTGCAAGCGGGCCAGCACCGCCTCGCGCGTGAAGAGGGCCAGCACCGCATCGATGGAGGGTGTCTGGGCGCGCCCGCATACCAGCACGCGCACCGCAGGCGCGAGCCGTGGCATCTTCAGCGCGTGCGCGGCCAGCACCTCCTTCATCGCCTGCGCGATCGTCGCGCGCTCCCAGTCCACTTCGGCCAGGCGATCTCGCAGCGCACGCAGCGCCGGCTTGACGGCTTCGCCCACGTGGCTGTCCAGGTCGGCTGGCGCGGGCGCCACCGGCACCACCAGCATCTCGATCCAGTCGGCCAGTTCCACCACCGTGGCGCAGCGGTCCTTGAAGAGCGCGCAGGCCGCCTGCAGCGTGCCCGGGGAGAGTGCCTCGAGGCCCGGCGTGCCGCGCGCGCGCAGCTGCGCCGCCACGAGCACGGCCAGCCGCGCGTCGTCGGCCTGCCTGAGGTGGTGCGCGTTGACCCATGCAAGCTTGGCCGGGTCCCACTGCGCCGGGCTCTTCGACAGGTGCGAGCCGTCGAACCACGCCACCATCTGTTCGCGCGAGAAGAGCTCCTCGTCGCCATGGCTCCAGCCCAGCCGCGCGAGGTAGTTGAGCATCGCCTCGGGCAGGTAGCCCGCCTCCTCGTAGGCCGTGACGCTCACCGCGCCTCGGCGCTTGGAGAGCTTCAGCCCGTCGTCGCCCAGGATGATCGGCAGGTGCCCGTACCGAGGCAGCCCCGCCTCGCAGGCCCCTGTGCCCTCGGGGTTCGTGCTGCCCGCTCGTGCGGCCCGCGCACCCGCCGGCAGGCCCATGATCGCGCGGAAGATGTTGATCTGCCACGGCGTGTTGTTCACATGCTCGTCGCCGCGGAACACGTGCGTGATGCGCATGTCCCAGTCGTCCACCACCACGGCGAAGTTGTAGGTCGGCACGCCCAGCGTGCGCGCGGCCTCGGGCAGCTCGGCCGTGGCCTCCTCCGGCGGATGGCGCAGGATGATGAGGTCGTCGATCTCGCGGTTGGCGATCGCGATCG
>JBJTVI010000378.1:0-5086 GCA_046081145.1 Rubrivivax sp. | reverse complement strand
TCGAGGTGGTGATGCCGGGCGAGTTCAGGACGCTCGAGGTGGACAGCGCCGAGCCGCGGCAGGCAGGGGCCGCCCTCGGCAACCCAGACAGCTGACCCAGATCGAGGCCCCACCATGCTCTACGACTTCCTCAAGACCCTGCACGTGCTGGCCATCGTCGTCTGGGTGGGCGGCATGGTCTTCGCCCACTTCTTCCTGCGCCCTGCGGCCGCCCGGCTCGAGCCGCCCGTGCGGCTGCGGCTGATGCACGAGGTGCTCGGACGCTTCTTCCAGGCCGTGCTGGCGGCATCGCTGCTCACGCTGGCCAGCGGGCTGTGGATGCTCGGGCGCGTGGCCAAGGCTGCGGTGCAGTCGGGCGGCAACTTCCAGATGCCGCTGGCCTGGACGCTGATGACGGCTTTGGGCGTGGCCATGGTGGCGATCTTCCTGCACATCCGTTTTGCGCTGTATCGACGGCTGGACCGCGCCGCGGCGGCCTCTCAGTGGGAAGCGGGCGGCCAGGCGCTGGCGCAGATCCGCTTGTGGGTGTCGGTCAACCTCGGCCTGGGGGTGTTGGTGCTGCTGGTGACGCTGCTGCGCGGCGCCGCCTGAGCGACACTGCTGCGCAGGCGCCCCCGTGCGCCCGCCGGGCGCCGTTCGCGCCCGGTCACCTTGACCAGTCACTGGAGGCTGTCGCCATGGATCTCGACCCCAAGGGGCTTGCCACCCGCCGCGCCGTGCTCGGCGACGCCTACGTCGACCAGGCGCTGGCGCGCGCCACGCCTTTCACCGAGCCGCTGCAGGAGTTCGTCACCCGCAACGCCTGGGGCAACACCTGGCAGCGCCCGGGCCTGGAGCTGCGCACGCGCAGCATCGTGACCGTGTCGATGCTGGTGGCGCTGGGCCGCATGCACGAGCTCAAGATCCACGTGCGCGGGGCCCTGAACAACGGCGTGACGAAAGAGGAGCTCCAGGAGATCTTCCTGCACGCGAGCGTCTACTGCGGCTTTCCGGCGGCGGTGGATGCCTTTCGGACGGCAGCCGAGGTGATCGACGCGGCCTGAGACGCGGGCGCCGCGTGCAGCGCGCCGCGCGAAGCGCGCCGCGCGAAGCGCGCAGAGGGTCTCAGCGGAACTTGTAGGCCAGGCTCACGAAGGCCGTCCGGCCGCGAGGATCGGTATAGGTCGGGTCGTAGGTCGACAGGAAGTAGTAGCTCTGGTTCGAGAAGGGCGGAACGGTGTCGAGCACGTTGAGCACGCCCGCACGAACGGTGAGCTCCTTGCTGGGCTTCCAGCTCGCGGACAGGTCCCACAGGCTGTAGGCGCTGACCGTGCGAGGAGCCGTGTCGGGCAGGTAACTGTCGTCGGTGTAGGAAGAGTAGAAGGTGTTTCCCACGGTCACGCCGAGGTTGCCACGGCTCCAGTCGAGCGAAGCCCGGTGACGCCAGCGCTGGATCACCTGGTCGTTCAGGAAGCGCCCGGCGTTGTTGACGAAGGGCTCGAGCTTGCCGAACTGGCGCTTGTAGTCGATCACGTAGGTGCCGCTGAAGCTCGCGCTCAGGCGTCCGGCCGGGCCGCTTGCACCACGCCAGTTCGCCTCGATGTCCACGCCCGAGGTGTTCAGCGCGCCCTGGTTCTCCTTGCGCAGCACGAGGGTGGGGTAGCCGTCCAGGGGGTCGCGCTTGATGTAGGCGGCGTAGCGGGTGGGGTTCTGCAGGATCGTCTTGCCCGACAGGTCGCTGATCACGTCGGTCTTGCGGATGTTCCAGTAGTCCAGGCTGGCGCTCGTGCCGCGGGTGGGCTCGAAGACGATGCCAAGCGAGAACTGGCTGCTCTTCTCGGGCTTGAGGTCGGGGTTGGCCACGCGCTCGGTGGGGTACTGGTCGAAGGCGTTGTAGACCGAGTCGAACAGGAAGGCTGGGCTCGTGCCGAAGGTGGTGGGGCGGTAGAGCTCGCTGAAAGTGGGGGCGCGAAAGCCGGTGCCAGCCGAGGCGCGCAGCAGCGTGCTGGCCTGCGGCTGCCACTTCATGCCCACCTTCGGGTTGACGGTGCCGCCCACGCCCTCGTAGTGGTCGGCGCGCAGCGCGAACTGCATCTCCAGCGCCCGCGTCCAGGGCGCATTGACCTCGACGAAGGCCGAGGCGATGTCGCGTGCGCGGCTCGTGGCGCGCAGCGGCGGGCTTGTGCCGGAGCTGTCGCGGTCGCCGGCGATGTTGTTGCTCACGAGCAGCGCCGAGGGCGTGAAGTCCTGGTCCTCGCGGCGCAGCTCGGCGCCCAGCGCGATACCCAGATCGCCGCCTGCCAGCTTGCCCAGGCTGCCGGTGAGCTTGGCATCCACCCCCGTGGTGCTGCCGCTGCTCTTGCGGGCCACGTCGTCCACGCGCAGCGAGGCGATCTTGGCCTTGCCGGCGGCCGGGCTCGGGCCGAAGGGGTTGATTTCGCCGTTGCGCAAGGCGGTGGCGAACTCGTTGAAGAGGAAGTAGCCGTTGACGTAGCGGTCGGCCACGTCGTTTTGTGCCCGGCTGGCCGCCAGCGTGTAGTCCCACGCGCCGAGCCGGCCGTCCAGTCCGATGACGAAGCGGTTACCCTTGCTCGTGACCTCGTTGCTGCGGTTGCCTGCCTCGGTGGCCCGAAAGCGCAGCTCCACCCCGGTGCCGTGCGTGACTGGACGGGGCAGGAAGTTGTTGAGCGCCGTCCAGCTCACACCCGTCACGCCCGTGGGGTTGGGTGAGAGCACGTAAAGGGTCTTGACCTGCGCCAGCAGAGCCTCGGCAAACATCTGCCGCCCTCCGCCGAGCGCGAACACGCCGCGCCCGAGGAAGGAGACCTTGTCCGAGTCGGGGTAGATCTCGGTGTCGGCCATGTAGTCGTAGCCGCAGGCCTGGGAGCCGATGCTCGTGGCGTAGACGGTGGCTGGCGGTTTGCAAG
Source organism: Rubrivivax sp. (assembly GCA_046081145.1). Lineage (GTDB taxonomy): Bacteria > Pseudomonadota > Gammaproteobacteria > Burkholderiales > Burkholderiaceae_C > Rubrivivax. The sequence continues at coordinate 2,180 of JBJTVI010000378.1, read as the reverse complement.
CCGGCGAGAAGAGGTTGATCGTGCGCTGGTTGTAGGGCGCGCCCGTGGTGGCGCCTGGCGCCGTGAAGAGGTACCCCGCCGCGGTGATGGCCGCCAGTTGCGCGTTGCGTGTGGCCGCGCTGCTGGCCAGGCGGATGTTGCCGGGGAAGGGGCGGCTCGAGAGGTAGAAGGGAACGGTGGAGGCCAGCGGGCGCTGCATGAGCCAGTCGCGCTGGGTGCTGCGCAGGCTGCCCAGCTGCTGGACGTCAACGACGCCAAAGACGTTGAAGCCGTCCCTGGAGAGGTCGCCCCAGCCGGCGCTGACCGAGCCGGAGAGCTTGCCCGCGCCGCCGGCCTGCGTCTGCGACGCGTAGGCCGAGACGTCTGCGCCGCGGTAGTCGCTGCGGGTGATGAAGTTGATGACCCCGCCGATGGCGTCGGTGCCGTAGATGGCCGAGGCGCCGTCCTTGAGCACTTCCACTCGCTGGATGGCGCCGGCGGGAATGTTGTTGAGGTCCACCCCCGCGGAGTCGCCGGGCGAGGCGAAGTTGGCCATGCGCCGGCCGTTGAGGAGCACGAGCGTGCTGCTCACTCCCAGGCCGCGCAGGTTGGCGCCGTTGAAGCCGCGCTGGCCGCCTTGGTTGTCGGTGATGCTCGCGCCGTCTGCCAGGTTGGCCGAGCTCGCGCTGATGTTGCGCAGCAGCTCCGCTGCCGTCGTCACCCCGCTCTTGTCGATCTCCTCGCGGTCGATGGTCTGCACGGGCAGCGCCGTCTCGCCCGCGATGCGCTTGATGCTCGAGCCGGTGATCTCCACCCGCTGCGGGGTGCCGCCAGGCTGTGCGGCAGCCCCCAGGGCCAGCAGGCAGAGCACGCCGGCCACGACCGGACGCAGGCAGGGGCGATGGATCGGTCGCATGGGCAGTTCAACTCCGGAGGGTAGGGGGTGAGCCAGGCGCGCGCGAGCCGGCTTGGCGGAAGGACTCCGTCTGACTCTGGCAGGGGCTACCGGGCTTGCAAACCCGCACCCGCTGCGGGGGTCGTGTACGGGCAACTCGGTGTCGCTTGGGGTGAAGTCCCGGGTGTGCGGGCGTTGCCGCAATGCCAAGATCGAGCCATGAGCCGCCCTACGAGGTGGTGGGCAAGCCTCCTGGGTGTCCTCATGTCCGGCCACGTTCTTGCCGCCACGCCTTCTGCCGCCGATCCCGGCCCTGCCGCGGATGCGTCGGTGCCCGCAACGGCGCCCGCCCGGGGCACGCTCGTGATCCTGGGGGGCGCGGTCAAGGATGGTCACGACGCGCTCTGGCAGTCGGTGGTGCAGGCGGCTGGTGGCGCCGGAGCCCTCGTGCTGGTGCTTCCGGCCGCCTCGGCAGACCCCGAGCGTGCTGCGCGCCTGACGGCCATGCAGCTGGAGCGCCGTGGGGCGCGCGTGGAGGTGCTGCCCATCGCGCCGGCTTGGCCAGGCAGCACCGCGGCCGATGCCCGTGCCCGCGCCCACGAGCCGGCCTGGGTCGCGCGCGTGCAGCAGGCCGGTGGCATCTTCATGACAGGTGGCGATCAGAACCAGCTCATGGACGTGCTGCGGCAGGAGGGCCGGGACACTGCGCTGCTGGCTGCCATCCGGGCGCTGCACGCTCGCGGCGGCGTCGTCGCGGGCACCAGCGCGGGGGCTGCGGTGATGAGCCTGTCGGCCATTCTCAGCGTGGATGACCCCTTCGACGCGCTGCGCCGACCACTGCTGCCCGATGAGCTGGGGCGTGGCCTCGGGCTTGCACCCGAGCATGTTGTCACCGATCAGCACTTCCTGCGCCGTGGGCGTGTGCCTCGCCTGGTGCGCGCGCTGCTGCAAGACGGCCGGTTGCTGGGCCTGGGCGTGGAGGAGGACAGTGCGGCCATCGTGCGAGGGGGCGTGGCCGAGGCGGCTGGCGCGCGCGGCCTGCTCATCGTGGATGCGTCGCAGGCGATCGTCGAGGCCGGTGCACCGCTGCGCGTACGGGAGCTGCGGCTGAGTTACGTCGACCGCGGCGACCGCTTCGACCTGCAGACGCGGCGTGTGCTGCCCCCTGCCACGCGCCAGCCCCTGCAGCAAGGCGCCGCCCAGGGGCGCCCAGGGTTTTTCGGCGACATCCTGGGCGACAACGTCGTGGTCGGCGCCATGGCGCGGGCGGCCGAGGAGCCTGGGCGCCAGTCCGTCGGATTGGCCT
>JBJTVI010000377.1:0-3322 GCA_046081145.1 Rubrivivax sp. | reverse complement strand
TCCACCGGCTCCCTGCAAGGCATGCGTGTCATCGACCTCTCGCGCGTGCTCGCCGGCCCCTACTGCACCCAGATCCTCGCCGACCACGGCGCAGACGTGCTGAAGGTCGAACCCCCCGGCGGGGACGAGACCCGCGGCTGGGGCCCGCCCTTCGGCGCCCACGGCACGGCCAGCTACTTCCTCGGGTTGAACCGCAACAAGCGCGGCTGCACGATGGACCTGACGCAGGACGCCGCGCGCGAGGCGCTGCTGGCGCTGCTGGCCGACGCCGACGTGCTGGTGGAGAACTTCAAGGCCGGCACGCTCGAGAAGTGGGGCCTGGCGCCCGAGGTGCTCGCCACGCGCTTCCCGCAGCTCGTGCACTGTCGCATCACGGGCTTCGGCACCGACGGCCCGCTGGGTGGGCTGCCGGGCTACGACGCCGCCATCCAGGCGCTGGCCGGCCTGATGAGCGTCAACGGCGAGCCCGACGAGCGCGGCGGCGAGCCGCTGCGTGTGGGGTTGCCGGTGGTGGACATGGTGACGGGCCTGAACGCGGCCCTGGGCATCCTCTTCGCCCTGCACGAGCGCGGGCGCAGCGGGCGCGGCCAGTTCGTCGAGGTGGCGCTCTACGATGCGGGGCTGTCGCTGCTGCACCCGCACGCGGCCAACCACCTGCTCGACGGCCGCATCCCGCGGCGCACCGGCAACGCCCACCCCAACATCTGCCCCTACGACACCTTTCGCACCGGCACGCAGCCGATCTTCCTGGCCGTGGGCAACGACCGCCAGTTCGCCACGCTGTGCCGGGTCATTGGCGCCGAAGGCCTGGCCACCGATGCGCGCTTCGTGAGCAACGGCCAGCGCTCGGTGAACCGTGTCGCGCTCAAGGCGCTGCTGGAGGAGCGGCTCGCCCGCTTCGCGTGCGAGCCGCTGGCAGACGAGCTCGTGCGCGCCGGTGTGCCCTGCGCCGCGATTCACGACGTGGCCGCCGCCCTGGCCGACCCGCACACGCGGCACCGCGGCATGGTGGTGGCCATCGGCGAGCACTACCGCGGCGTGGCCTCGCCGATCAAGCTCGCGCGCACACCGGCCACCTACCGCAGCGCCCCGCCCGCCTGACCCGCGCCCGATCAAGGCCGGCCCGGCCGCCTCGCGGCACAATGGGCCCGACACGTCGATCGGGCCGCGATGATCTACCGCTTCAAGAGCCGCGCTGCGGGTGACCTGCTGATGCTCGGGCCGCATGGTGATGCGCTGCTGCGCGCGCTCGGTCGCGAGCCCTCTGCGCGCGGCATCATCGAGCCGGCCAGCATGCCGGCGGCGCAGGCCGCGCTGCAGGCCGCGATCGAAGCCGACGAGGCGCTGCGCGCCGCGCGTCTGCAGGGCAACGGGGCGGAGGCCCCCACGCCACAAGAGGATTCGGCCGGCCCCGGCGAGGCCACAGCGCGCGACGGCGTATCGTTGCGCCAGCGCTGGTGGCCGATGGTGGAGATGCTGCGCCGCGCCCAGGCCGAGGGCGAGCCGGTGGTGTGGGGCGTGTGAGGCCCGCAATTGCAGACGAGGGACGACGATGAAGCTGACGAGCACGAGTTGGGTCAACGGTGACCGCATCCCGGCGCGCTACGCCGCCGGGCGCCTCGCCCCAGGTGGCGGCGTGGAGTTCTCCGACAACCTCAACCCGCACCTGGCCTGGACCGAACTGCCCGCGGGCAGCCGTTCGCTCGCGCTCATCTGCCACGACTTCGACGTGCCGAGCCGGCCCGACGACGTGAACCAGCCCGACCGCGAGATTCCTTCGGACCTGCCGCGGGTGGATTTCTTCCACTGGGTGATGGTGGACCTGCCGCCTGTGCCCAGCGAGATCGCCGAGGGCGAGTACAGCCAGGGTTTCACCCCCCGCGGCAAGCCCGGCCCGCAGACCCTGCGCGGCGCGCGCCACGGCGTGAACGACTACACCGCGTGGTTCGCGGGTGACGCGCAGATGGCCGGCTCCTACTTCGGCTACGACGGGCCCTTTCCGCCCTTCAACGATTCGCTCGTGCACCACTACGTCTTCACCCTCTACGCGCTGTCGGTGCCGCGCCTGCCGGTGGAGGGCGCCTTCACGGGTTCGCAGGTGCGTGCGGCGCTGGCCGGCCTGATGCTCGGCTCGGCCACCTTCTCGGGCACCTACACGCTCAACGCGCGGCTGGCGCGGTAGGCCGGGCAGCGCGCCCGGCCCGGCGCCGCACGCCTCAGGGCTCCTCGAAGAGCCCGCCCGCGCGCGCTGGCGCCTGCAGCCCCAGGTGGCGCCAGGCCGCGAGCGTGGCCACCCGCCCGCGCGGCGTGCGCTGCAGGTAGCCTTGCTGGATCAGGTAGGGCTCGATCACGTCCTCGATCGTGCCGGGCTCTTCTCCGATGGCGGCGGCCACGTTGTCCAGCCCCACCGGCCCGCCGTCGAAGCGGTGGATCACGGCCTCCAGCAGCTTCCTGTCCATCACGTCGAAGCCCTGCGGATCGACGTCGAGCATGGCCAGCGCCCGGTCGGCAGTGGCCGCATCCACCGCGCCCGAACCCTTGACCTGCGCATAGTCGCGCACGCGGCGCAGCAGCCGGTTGGCAATGCGCGGCGTCCCGCGGGAGCGCCGGGCGATTTCCAGGGCCCCTTGGGCATCGGCCGGCACGTTCAGCAGCGCGGCCGAACGGGTGACGATGCGCGCGAGCTCCTCTGGCGTGTAGAACTCCAGCCGCGCCACGATGCCGAAGCGGTCACGCAAGGGGTTGGTGAGCATGCCCGCACGCGTGGTGGCCCCCACGAGCGTGAAGGGCTGCAGCTCGAGCTTGATCGAGCGCGCCGCCGGCCCCTCGCCGATCATGATGTCGATCTGGTAATCCTCCAGCGCCGGGTACAGGATCTCCTCGACCACCGGAGACAGGCGGTGGATCTCGTCGATGAAGAGCACGTCGTTGCGTTCGAGGTTGGTGAGGATCGCTGCCAGATCCTTGGGCTTTTCCAGCACCGGCCCGGAGGTCTGGCGCAGGTTCACGCCCAGTTCGGCGGCGATGATGTGGCTGAGCGTGGTCTTGCCCAGGCCGGGCGGGCCAAACAGCAGCACGTGGTCCAGCGCCTCCGCGCGCATGCGGGCTGCGCCGATGAAGATTTCCAGTTGTTCGCGTGCCTTGGCCTGGCCCACATACTCGGTCAGGCCCTTGGGGCGCAGCGCCCGTTCGATGGCCTCTTCGTTGGGCGAAGCCGGCCCGGCGCTGACCACCCGCGCGCTCGGGCTGAACGGGCTGGAGGATGCACCGGCGGACGGGCCGGGCGCGAAGTCGTCGGTCTGGATGGCCATACAGCATTATG
>JBJTVI010000376.1:0-5559 GCA_046081145.1 Rubrivivax sp. | reverse complement strand
CGTAGGCCGGGGTGTGCAGCGCCCCCAGGAGCGCGGCGGCCAGCACGCGCAGCACGGTGCGGTGCCGCGAGCCGCCCGGCTCGTCCAATTCAGCCGCCCGCGGCCGGCCCGGAAGACCCGCTGGCCTCGGCCGGCGCGGCCGCGCGCTGCACCCGGAACCACCGCACGGCCCCCCCGCGCGTGAGCATCACCGTGAACACCAGGCCCCCCAGCGTCAGCGACTCCGAGCGCCGAGGCACGCGGCCGAGCTGATCGGCCACCAGGCCGCCGATGGTGTCGAAGCGCTCCTCGGGCAGCTGCGTGCCGAAGGCGGCGTTGACTTCGTCGATGCCGGCATCGCCGGCCACGCGGTGCGAGCCGTCTGCCAGCGTGTAGACGCCCGACTCCCCGTCGCGCTCGTCGAACTCATCCTCGATCTCGCCCACGATCTCCTCAAGCACGTCCTCGATGGTGATGAGGCCCGCGGTGTTGCCGAACTCGTCGATGACGATGGCCAGATGGTTGCGGTTGGAGCGGAAGTCGCGCAGCAGCTCATTCAGACCCTTGCTCTCCGGCACGAACACGGCCGGGCGAAGCAGCGTGCGCAGGTTCAGCTCGGGCGCGCGCTGCAGCTTGAGCAGGTTCTTGGCCATCAGGATGCCGATGATGTTGTCGCGCGCGCCCTCGATGACCGGAAAGCGCGAGTGCGCGGTCTCGATCACGACGCCCAGCAGCTCCTCGTAGGGCGCCTGGATGTCGAGCACGTCCATGCGCGGGGCAGCCACCATCACGTCGCCGGCCGTCATGTCGGCCATGCGGATGACGCCCTCGAGCATGGCGCGCGATTCGGGCTCGATGAGCTCGCGCTGCTCGGCCTCGGCCAGCGTCTCGATCAGTTCGGCGCGCGAATCCGGGCCCGGGGAGATGAACTCCACCAGGCGCTCGAAGAGGGTGCGCCGCTCGGCCGAGCGATCGGCCGCGGGGCGGCCGGGGTGACGGTCCGCCGCGCGCGAAGAGGATGCGCGCGCGGGCCGTTCAGGCTGTGGGTCTGACACGACAGTGTCGGAAGTGGCGACAATGCGAAGAATACCCGAGCACCGCACTCGGCCGGGTTGAAACATGCCGGACGGCCCTCAACTGTCCGGTCCTTCCACCGTCCGTTGTTCCTGCACAGCCCCATGTCCCTGATACCCGCCACCATCCTGACCGGCTTCCTCGGAGCCGGCAAGACCACCCTGCTCAAGCGCGTGCTCACCGAATCGCATGGCCACCGCATCGCCGTCATCGAGAACGAGTTCGGCGAGGAGAACATCGACAACGACATCCTCGTGGCCGACACCGAGGAGCAGGTGATCCAGATGAGCAACGGCTGCGTGTGCTGCACGATCCGCGAGGATCTGCGCAGCACCCTGTCGGATCTCGCCGCCCGGCGCCGCAAGGGCGAACTCGATTTCGAGCGTGTCGTCATCGAGACCACCGGCCTGGCCGACCCCGGCCCCGTGGCGCAGACCTTCTTCATGGACGACGAGGTGGCCGAGTGCTACCTGCTGGACTCCATCGTGACGCTGGTGGATGCCAAGCACGCCGGTGCGCAGCTCGACACGCGCCAGGAGGCGCGCCGCCAGGTGGGCTTTGCCGATCGCCTCTTCATCAGCAAGACCGACCTTGTCGCGCCTGCCGAGGTCGATGCCCTGGTGCACCGGCTCAAGCACATGAACCCGCGTGCGCCGCACAAGGCCGTGCACTTCGGGCAGGTGTCGCTGCAGGAGGTCTTCGACCTGCGCGGCTTCAACCTCAACGCCACGCTCGAGATCGATCCGGCCTTCCTGCAGGCCGACTCGGGCCATGACCATCACCCTGGACACCACCATGACCATGGCCACGATCACGGCCCGGGCCACGTCCACGACGAGCACTGCGACCACCCGCACCACCACGCCCACGACGACGACGTGAAGTCCTTCGTGTTCCGTGCCGACAAGCCCTTCAACCCCGCCAAGCTGGAAGAATTCCTGGGCGCGGTGGTACAGGTCTACGGCCCCAAGATGCTGCGCTACAAGGGCGTGCTCTACATGAAGGGCAGCGACCGCAAGGTCGTCTTCCAGGGCGTGCACCAGCTCATGGGCAGCGATCTGGGCCCGAAATGGGCGCCGGGCGAGAAGAAGCTCAGCAAGATGGTCTTCATCGGCATCGACCTGCCGCGCGAGGTCCTGGAGCAGGGCCTGGAGCAGTGCCTGGCCTGATTCGCATCACCGCCGTGTGCAAGGCGGCCATCGTGGCTACAATCCGCGCGCTTCAAAAACCTGTCTAGAGCTGGGGCCGGCCCTGCCGGCGAGACAGCTAGACGCCGAGGAGTGCACCCGTGAGCAAGGCTTCCGCCGTCAAGACGCCCGCCAAGACGGCGGCGCAAGCCGGCGCGCCCGCGCCAAAGCCTGCGGCGCGCCCCGCGGCTGCGGCGCCGGGCGCGGCAGCCTCCGCAAAGGCCGTCGCGACGAAGCGAGCTCCCGCCAAGCCTGCCACCCGTGCATCCGCGGGCGGCAGCGCACGCCCCGCCACGGGTGGCTCTGCCCATGCCCCCACCCCCGCACCGCCTCCCGCCCCGGCCCCTGCTGCGGCCGGAGCCGGCGGCCAACGATTCTCCGACCGCTTCGGCCCTGCCAAGGCGGGCTCCAAACCCCTTCCCGAACCCATGCCCTCCCCCAAGCCGGCCGCCAAGGCCGACCCCAAGCTCGCCAACGCCTGGAAGACCAAGGCCGGCCGCGACCTCTCCGAGGCCGAGCTGCTGGCCATGCCGGATTCCGAGTACATGAACGACAAGCAGGTCGACTTCTTCCGCGCCCGCCTGGTCGGGCAGAAGGACGACCTGCTGTCCAACGCCGGCGAGACCACCGAGCACCTGCGCGAGGACACCTCCATCGTGCCCGACCCCGCCGACCGCGCGACGATCGAGGAGGAGCACGCACTGGAACTGCGCACCCGCGACCGCGAGCGCAAGCTGCTCAAGAAGATCACGCAGGCCCTCGCACGCCTGGACAGCGGCGACTACGGCTTTTGCGACGAGACGGGCGAGCCCATCGGCCTGCCCCGCCTGCTGGCCCGGCCCACCGCCACGCTCTCTCTCGAGGCGCAGCAGCGCCGCGAGATGAAGCAGAAGATGTTCGGCGACTGAAGCCGATGCCGCGCCGCGCCTCGCAGCCGGGCGCCTGCCCGGCCTGACGCTACAGTTGACCCATGACCGACGAAGACGGTTTTCTGCGCAAGGTCGCGCGGTTCGTCTCCAACCCGACCACCGAGTGGGGTGAGTTCAACTCGCGCCAGTTCGCGCGCTCGGAGCTCGACAAGACCGAGCTCAAGGCGATGGTCGAGCGCAAGCGGCGCAACGACTTCGTGCGCAAACGCGAGTTCGACATGCTGCGGCGCATGCGCCGTGAGGGGCTCACGCCCGAGCAGCTCGCCGCCATCGGCACCTCCACCCGGCTCGAAGACACCGCCATGGCCGCACCCGATGGCCCCATGCGTCTGCAGGACGGGGTGACAGCCAAGATCAACCACATCGAGCGCGAGATGGTGGGCGCTCCGCTGGACGGCCCGCCCCTTCGCCGCTCGCGTCCGGCACCACTGCCACCTGCGGCCCCTGCGTCAGCGCCTTCCGGGGCCTCGGCCGACTCCAGCACCGCGGGTCAGCGCCGCGTGCCGCCGCTGCGGGCGGACAACAGCTGGCAGATCACCGATCCCATCCCGCTGGGCGCACCCGCTGCGCCGCCAGCCACTTCCCCGGCACAGGCGCACACGCCCGCGCAGCCGGGTGCCGCGGGTGCCTGGGGTGCTGCAGGGGGGCGGGCCGGCCCCACGGCGTCGACCTTCGCGCCCGACGACCCGTTGCCCACGGTGATGTCCGTCTACGACTCCCTGTCGCCGCCCTCCGAGACGGGGGCAGCCCACGACCCGGGGCTGGACGAGGCCGTGATCGCCTTTGCCAATGCCGATTTCGACCAGTGCGAGCGCGCGCTGCGCGAGATGATCGCCCCGGGCGGCCTGCGCGAGGGGGTGGCCGACACCTGGCTCGTGCTGCTGGACCTCTACCGCGCCACAGGCCAGCAGGATCGCTTCGACGCCCTGGCCTTCGAGTACGCGCGCCGCCTGGGCCTGTCGGCACCCTCCTGGTACTCGTTGCCCAAGGCCGTGGCCGAGGCACTGAACGACGATCGGCCCGCCGCCAGCGACCGCGCCGCCGGAACCCAGGTCGGCTGGACCTGCCCACCCCTGGTGGATGCGCGCACGGTGGCCGCGCTGCGCTCGCAGTCGATGCAGCTGCCCCAGCCCTGGGTGCTCGACTGGAGCGGGGCACGCAGCATCGATGTCGAGGCCGCCACGCAGCTCACCGACCTGCTGCGCACCTGGGCCGCGCAGGCGCTGGACATGCGCTGGGTGGGCCTGGACAACCTCGTCACTCTCCTGGCCGAGGCCGCCTCCACCGGCGACCGCGATGCCGATCCCGCCTTCTGGATGACACGCCTGGCGATCCTGCGCGTGCTCAACCGGGCCGATCTCTTCGACGAGACGGCCATCGACTACTGCATGACCTACGAGGTCTCGCCACCAGCCTGGGAGCCGCCGCGCTGCCGCGCCCGGCAAAGCACCTCGGGCGCCTCGGTGCAGACGCAGCCGCTGTCGATCGTCAGCGAGGTCTCCACCTCCTTCATGGAGTCCTCGCTCTTCGACGACGAGCCCGCGCAGGTGCAGGTGGCGAGCCTGGAGCTCTCCGGCCAGCTCGTGGGCGACATCAGCGAGACACTCGGCCGCCTCAACGGCGACATCGGCGCGGCCACGGTGGTCAACGTCTCGTGCACGTGCCTGATCCGGGTGGATTTCCTGGCCGCCGGCGACCTCCTCAACTGGGTTCTGGCCAAGCGCTCCGAGAACCGCACGATGCGCTTCGTCGACACGCATCGCCTGATCGCGCTCTTCTTCGTGGCCATGGGCATCAGCGAGCACGCCGGCGTGCACCTGCGCCGCGAGTGAGTGCAAGCCCGATGGAGCCCTTCCACGGCACGACGATCCTGAGCGTGCGCCGTCAGGGCCCCGCAGGCTGGCAGGTGGCCATGGGCGGGGACGGCCAGGTCACGCTCGGCTCGATCATCGTCAAGGCCAGCGCCCGCAAGGTCCGCAAGCTGCACCGCGACCAGGTGCTGGCCGGCTTTGCCGGCGCCACGGCCGATGCCTTCACGCGCTTCGAGCGCTTCGAGGCCAAGCTCGAGAAGCACCAGGGGCACCTGGTGCGCGCCGCGGTGGAGCTCACCAAGGACTGGCGCACCGACCGCGTGCTGCGCCGCCTGGAGGCGATGCTGGCCGTGGCCGACCGCGAGGCCTCCCTCATCATCACCGGCAACGGCGACGTCCTCGAACCCGAGCACGGCATCGTGGCCATCGGCTCGGGGGGTGCCTATGCGCAGGCAGCTGCCCGGGCGCTCGTGGCCCACACGCCGCTCGATGCGCGCGAGATCGTCGCCCAGGCGCTGACGGTCGCCGGCGAGCTGTGCATCTACACCAACCAGCAGCACGTGATCGAGACGCTGTGAC
>JBJTVI010000375.1:0-3868 GCA_046081145.1 Rubrivivax sp. | reverse complement strand
TCATGTCGACGATGGCCACGCCGACCTTCTGCGGGCCGCCGCCGGGCAGGTCGTCGCGCTCGCCGGTGATGCTCATGAGGCCGCCCTGGGCCTGGAAGACGAAGTCGTAGCCGGGTTTGTGCGCGTCCGGGCCGTCCTGGCCGTAGCCGGTGATGGAGCAGTACACCAGGCGCGGGTTGAGCGCGCGCAGGGTTGCGTAGTCCAGCCCGTAGCGCGCGAGGTCGCCCACCTTGTAGTTCTCGATCAGCACGTCGCAGTGCGTGGCGAGCTCCCGCGCGAGGGCCTGGCCCTGGGGGCTCGCGATATCGAGTGTGATCGAGCGCTTGTTGCGGTTGGCGCTGGCGAAGTAGGTGGAATCCGGCGTGCTCGCGCCCTGGCCGTCGGTGATCCAAGGCGGGCCCCAGGCGCGCGTGTCGTCGCCGCGGCCGGGGCGCTCGACCTTGATCACCTCGGCGCCGAGGTCGGCGAGGTTCTGCGTGCACCAGGGGCCGGCGAGCACGCGCGAGAGGTCGAGCACGCGGATGTGCGAGAGGGCGCCGGGCCCCTGGGGGGTCGGTGTCGAGGGGTCTGTCATGCGCAAAGCCTAGCCGAGATTCGGTCGCTCGGCCGTCTTGCGCCAGCAAGGCGGCTGCGCTTGTGGCACCATGCGAGGTTTGCCTGCGACCGACGTGGGCCTGTCACCAGGGAGTTCCCGTGTCGATTGCCTCGTTTCCCCTTCCTGTCCCGCCCTTGCGCCCGGCGCGCGCCCGTGCCGGTGGGTATGTTCGCCTGCACGCGCTGGCCCGGGCCGCGGCCTGGGCCGCGCTGGCCGCACCGCTGGCGGCCACGGCGCAGGACGGGACCCCTGCCGGCCAGGCCGAGCCCGCATCGGGCCCGCAGCCCAGCGTGACGCAGCGCGTGGAGATCGCAGCGCGCCAGGGCTCCACCGAGCTGCGCCGCGCTGCGAGCGTGGCCAAGCAGATCTACGGCCGCGAGGAGCTCGACCGCTTCGGCGACACGAACGCGCTGGACGTGCTGCGCCGCCTGCCGGGGGTGAACGTGGGCTCGGGCGGCCCGCGCATGCGTGGCCTGGGGGCGGGCTACACGCAGATCCTCATCAACGGCGATCCGGCTCCGCAGGGCTTCAACCTGGATCAGCTCAGCCCCTCGCAGATCGAGCGCATCGAGGTGCTGCGCGCGCCCACGGCCGACCAGAGCGCGCAGGCGGTGGCCGGCACCATCAACATCATCCTGAAGGAAGCGCCGCGGCGCTCGCAGCGCACGCTGCGCCTGGGCCTGGGCGACGGCAAGGACCGGCCGATGGCCAACACCAACCTGGTGATCGGCGAATCCAAGGGCCCGTGGGCCCTGTCGGCGCCGCTCTCGCTCTTCGAGTGGGATCGCGAAAGCCGCACCACCACCGAGCGCCAGATGGCCGGCACCAACGGCCTGAGCGCGCGCTCGGAGCAGATCGGCACGGGCGAATCGTGGGGCTGGGGCTACAACTTCGCGCCGCGCGTGAACTACAAGTTCAGCGACGACCAGACGCTCTCGGTGGCGAGCTTCTTCCAGAAGGGCTACTGGAACAACCGCATCGAGAACGCCAACCGCGTGCTGGCCGGCAGCCCGGTGTTCGACGACGACTCCAGCGGCAACGGAACCTGGGAGAACCGGCGCGGCAACCTGACCTGGGCCAACCGCTTCCGTGACGACCAGCGCATCGAGATCCGCGCCGGGGTGCAGGCCTCGCGCTGGACGGCCGATGTGGCCAACCTCCGTGCGGGGGCCGTGCAACTGCGCTCGGCCACGCGCAACCGGGACGACGGCCTCACCCAGGCGGGCAAGTACAGCCTGCTGCTGGGCGCAGCCCACACCCTGACGGCCGGCTGGGACCTGGAGTGGCGCGACCGCCAGGAGCGGCGCACCACCACCGATGCGGCGGGCAACGCGCTGCTGCCTGCCTTCGAGGGCCAGCCCTTTGAGGCGCAGGTGCGCCGAACGGCCTTCTACATGCAAGACGAGTGGGAGATCTCCCCGCAGTGGCAGCTCTACCTGGGCTTGCGCCAGGAGCGCATCGCCACCGAGGGCACGGGCGCGGCCAACGCGGTGCGCAACACGAGCAGCGTGCTCTCGCCTCTGGCGCACCTCACCTACAAGTTCGACCCCAAGGGCCGCGACATGATCCGCGCGAGCCTGACGCGCAGCTACAAGGCCCCGGGCCTGGGCAGCCTGCTGGCGCGGCCGCAGATCAACACGGGCTACCTCAACACGAACGCCCCGAACACCGCGCTCGCGCCTGACCGCATCGGCAACCCGCTGCTGGCGCCCGAACTTGCCACGGGCCTGGACATCGCCTACGAGAAGTACCTGGCCAACGGCGGCCTGGTGAGCGTGGGGCTCTTTCATCGCAGCCTGAGCGGCGTGGTGCGTAACGTGACCACGCTGCGGGCGGTGAGCTGGGCCAGCGTGCCGCGCTGGGTGACCGAGCCGCAGAACTTCTCGAATGCCTCCACCAGCGGCCTGGAGCTCGAGGTGCGCGGCCGCGCGGCCGATCTCTTTCCGGCCGTTTTCGGCAACGCCAAGGCGCTGAACCTGCGCGCCTCGGTGAACCTGTACCGCTCGCGCGTGGAAGCGCTGCCCGGGCCCGACAACCGGCTGGACGGCCAGCAACCCTGGTCGGCCACGCTGGGCTTCGACCAGCGCATCACCGGGCTGCCGCTGAACGTGGGCGGCAGCATGAGCCTTTCTCCGGGCTATGTCACGCGCCAGGCGCTGGACCAGTGGGTGTCGCGCTCGAACACCCGCAGCCTGGATCTCTTCGCGCAGATGTTCCTGAGCCAGACGATGTCGCTGCGGGTGGCGGCGAGTGCGGGCGTGCAGCAGTTCGGCCCGCCCAACGGCATCTCCACCACGCGGCTGGCCACGGGCGACTACACGCGCTCGGAGCGCTACGCCAAGCCCCAGCTGAACGTGTCGCTGGACATGCGGCTGTAGCGCCTCGGGGCCGTGCTGCTCCCGGGGCTCCCGCGCGAGAGCGCGGCAAGCCTGGAGCAGCCTGGCGCAGTGGGGTGATCGGGCCTTGCGACGCGCGCTCAGGCCCCCAGCAGATCGGCCAGCGTGCGCGCCACCACCTTCGTCGAGCGCCGCAGGTCCTCCAGCGCGATGTGCTCGTCGGCACGCTTGGCGTTCGACTCGAGCACCGTGCGCGGCCCCGCGCCGTAGATCACGGCCAGGATGCCGCGCTCGCTGAAGAGCCGTGCATCGGTGTAGAGCGGCGTGCCCCAGGCCTCCACCGGCTCGCCGAATAGCTCGCTGGCATGCGCGCACAGGGAGTCCACCAGGGGCTTGTTCCCGGGCAGCGGCTTCATGGCGTGTGCCAGCAGCAACCGGCGAATCTCCACGCGTGTGGCTGGCACCTGTGCCACGGCGCGCTCGATGATCGCGCGCAGCGCTGCCTCGACCTGCACGGGGTCTTCCTCCGGGATCATGCGGCGGTCGATCTTCAGCACCACCTTGCCCGGCACCACGTTGGTGTTGGTGCCGCCCTGGATCTGCCCGACGTTGATGTAGCCGTGACGGATGCCTTTGACGGTACTCAGGTGCTGCGCCAGGCGCGCGTTCTCTTCGTAGAGCGCCACGAGCACGCGGGTGGCGGCCTGCAGCGCGTCCACGGCGGTCTCGGGCACGGCGGCGTGGCCCATCTTGCCGTGCACCGTCACCTCCATCTGCAGGCAGCCGTTGTGCGCGGTGACGACCTGGTAGCTGAAGCCTGCGGCAATCTCCAGCTCGGGCTTGGTCAGGCCCTGGTCGAGCAGCCACTTCGGGCCGAGCTCGCCGCCGAACTCCTCGTCGTAGGTGAAGAGCAGGTCGATGCCGCCGGCGAGCTTCA
>JBJTVI010000374.1:0-3643 GCA_046081145.1 Rubrivivax sp. | reverse complement strand
GTGATCATCACCGCCGCCAGGTTGGCGCTGTGCTGCTCGCACCTGGCACGCAGGTCGTCGAGGTCGACGTTGCCGCGCGCGTCGCACTTGACCACCACCACCGTCATGCCCACCATCTGTGCGCTCGCCGGGTTGGTGCCGTGCGCCGACTCGGGGATGAGGCAGATGTGGCGGTGGCCTTCGCCGCGCGAGCGGTGCCAGGCCCGGATCACCAGCAGCCCGGCGTACTCGCCTTGCGAGCCCGCATTGGGCTGCAGGCTGATGCCGCCGTAGCCGGTGGCCTGGCACAGCCACTGCACCAGCTGGTCGTTCAGCGCCTGGTAGCCCGCGAGCTGATCGGCCGGCGCGAAGGGGTGAACCTGTGCGAACGCCGGCCACGTGATGGGGATCATCTCGCTCGTGGCGTTGAGCTTCATCGTGCACGAGCCCAGCGGGATCATCGTCCGGTCCAGGGCGAGGTCCTTGTCCGAGAGGCTGCGGATGTAGCGCAGCAATTGCGTCTCGCTGTGGTGGGCGTGGAAGACCGGGTGCGTCAGGAAGGCGCTGGTGCGGCGCAGGGCCGCCGGAATCATCGGCTCGATGCCGGCTTCCCACTTCGACACCTCGGGCAGCGCCTGGCCGGGTGCGGCAAACCACGACCAGAGATGGGAGAGGTCGTCCCGCGTGGTGGTTTCGTCGAGCGCCACGCCCAGCACCGTGTCCGAGAGCCTGCGCAGGTTCGCGCCGCCCTCACGGGCGCGCCGCAGGATCCCGTCGGTGCGCGCACCCGTCTCGATGGCCAGCGTGTCGAAGGCATGCACCGTGAGCACCCGGTGCCCGAGCGCCTTCAGGCCCTCGGCCAGGATCGCGGTGTAGCTCGCCACGCGCCGCGCGATGCGCTTCAGGCCCTCGGGGCCGTGGTAGACGGCGTACATGCTGGCGATCACGGCCAGCAGCACCTGCGCGGTGCAGATGTTGGAGGTGGCCTTCTCGCGGCGGATGTGCTGCTCGCGCGTCTGCAGCGCCAGGCGGTAGGCGGGCGCGCCGTGCGCGTCCACGCTCACGCCCACCAGGCGTCCGGGCATCGAGCGCTTGAACTCGTCGCGGCAGGCGAGGTAGGCGGCGTGGGGGCCGCCAGCCCCCATGGGCACGCCGAAGCGCTGCGTGGTGCCCACGACGATGTCGGCCCCGAACTCGCCCGGGGGCACGAGCAGCGTGAGCGCGAGCAGGTCGGCCGCGACGATGAAGGCGGCCTGCCTGGCGTGCGCCTGCTCGACGAAGGGGCGCAGGTCGTGGATCTGGCCGCTCGTGGAGGGGTACTGCGCGAGCACGACGAAGTAATCGTGCTCCTGCATCAGCTGCGGGGCCACGCCCACTAGCACCTTGAGCCCGAGCGGCTCGGCGCGGGTGCGCACAACCTCGATCGTCTGGGGATGGCAGTCTCCGGCCACAATGATCGTGTCGGACTTGGCTTTGACGCTGCGCCTGGCCAGCGTCATGGCCTCGGCCGCCGCGGTGGCCTCGTCGAGCATCGAGGCGTTGGCGATCGCCATGCCCGTGAGTTCGCCCACCATCGTCTGGAAGTTGACGAGCGCTTCCATGCGGCCCTGCGAGATCTCGGCCTGGTAGGGGGTGTACGCGGTGTACCAGGCGGGGTTCTCCAGGATGTTGCGCAGGATCACCCCGGGGGTGTGGGTGCCGTAATAGCCTTGGCCGATGAAACTCCTGAGCACCTGGTTGCGCGCGGCCAGCGCCTTCATCTCGGCCAGGGCCTGGGCCTCGGTGACGGGTGCGGGCAGGGCCATGGGCCGCGAGCGTGCGATGGCTGCGGGCACGATCGCCTCGATCAGCGCCCGGCGCGAGGCTGCGCCGATCGTCGAGAGCATCAGACCCTCGTCCTCGGGTGAAGGGCCCACATGGCGGGGAACGAACTCGGCCGCCCGCTCGAGTTCGGGCAGCGGCGAATGTGCGGTCATCAGCATGGCGCAGTGGAAGCGGTTGAGGCGTGAGAGGGGAGCCCTGCCGGCCCGGGCGGCCCGGGTCGCGCGGCCTGGGGAGTCACAGGGTCTTGAGCAGCGCGTCGTACGCGGTGCCGTCCATGAGGGAGGCACCCTCGGCGGGCTCGCTCAGGCGCACCTTGAAGAACCACCCGTCGGTCAGCGGGGCGCTGTTGGCCAGGGAGGGGTCGGCGCGCAGCGCCTCGTTGACTTCCACGACTTCGCCCGACATCGGCATTTTCACGTCAGCCGCGGCCTTGACGGACTCGACGACGCCCGCCGCCTCACCTCTGGCGAAGGTGGCGCCCACTGACGGCAGGTCGACGAAGACCACGTCGCCCAGCGCATCCTGGGCATGCACCGTGATGCCGACGACGGCGCAGGCCGCATCGTCGGTGTTGATCCATTCGTGGTCGGGGGTGTACAGGACGGGCATCGTGCAATCTCCGTAGGGGGAAGGGCAGGCGGCTTCAGCCGCGGTGGTATCGGTGCGGGGTGAAGGGCATGGGCGTGACGCGCATCGGCAGGCGCTTGCCGCGCACCTCGGCCCACACTTCGTGGTAGGGCTGTGCGTGCTCGGTGCCGAGCCAGGCCATGGCGATGGGCTGGCCCACGGTGGGGGTGATGGTGCCGCTGGTCACGCGGCCTATCCTGTGGCCGCGTGCATCGAAGAGTTCGGCGCCTTCGCGTACTGGCACGCGTTCGAGCCCCACGAGGCCGACGCGGCGACGCAGCGGCGCGGTGGCGAGTTGCGATTCGATCGCGGCTGCACCCGGGTAGCCCCCGGCACGCGCGCCGCCCGGGCGGCGCACCTTCTTGATGGCCCAAGTGAGGCCGGCTTCGACAGGCGTCGTGGTGGTGTCGATGTCGCGCCCGTACAGGCACAGGCCCGCCTCCAGGCGCAGCGTGTCGCGCGCGCCGAGCCCGGCCGGCCGCACTTCGGGTTCGGCCAGCAGCACCCGGGCGAGGTCGGCGGCCGACTCGGCGGGAACCGAGATTTCGAAGCCGTCTTCACCCGTGTACCCCGAACGCGTGACATAGCACGAGGCTCCGGCGAGCAGGAAGCCGCCCCCGGTCATGAAGGTGAGGGTGGCCACGCCAGGGTTGAGCCGTGCCAGCGCCGTGACCGCCTGCGGGCCCTGCAGCGCGAGCAGCGCCCGCTCGGGCATCGGCTCGACCCGGCAGCGCCTGCCGATGCGCTCGGCGAGGTGGCGGGTGTCGGCCTCCCTGCAGGCGGCGTTGACGATCAGCAGCAGGTCATCGGCGCGGCACGTGACCATGAGATCGTCGAGGACGCCGCCCGCCTCGTTGGTGAAGAGGGCGTAGCGCTGCTTGCCCACCTCCAGCCCCTGCACGTCCACCGGCACCAGGGTCTCGAGGGCGGCGGCGGCTTCGTCGCCCACCAGGCGCAGCTGGCCCATGTGCGAGACGTCGAAGAGCGCAGCCGAGGTACGGCACCACTGGTGCTCGGCGAGGATGCCGGCGGGGTACTGCACCGGCATCTCGTAGCCGGCAAAGGGCACCATGCGGGCACCGAGCTGGAGGTGCAGCGCGTGCAGCGGGGTCTGGAGCAACGGGGCGGCGGACATGGGGCTATCCACGAAGGGCAACCATCGATCCGCCGGTTGCCCGGCGGGGTGGCCCTCCCTGTCCGCTTTACCTGAGAG
>JBJTVI010000373.1:0-3019 GCA_046081145.1 Rubrivivax sp. | reverse complement strand
GGGGCACTTCGACCTCTCCAACTTCATGGGCATCCCGGCGCAGTTCGACGACCCGCGCTTCGACGCCGCGATGCGGCAGGTGGCCGAGGTGGCGCGCCGCCACGGCAAGGCCGCCGGTTTCATGGCCACCGACCGGGCCTGGGTCGACCGCGCCCGGGCGATGGGCTACACCATGCTCGCGGTGGGCACGGACGTGGGCCTGCTGGCCGACGCCACGCGCGCGCTGGTCGACCACGCCGCCGCGCGCGCCTGACCGCCCGTAAAGAGGAAGCTCCGATGGCCTTCAAGCTCGGATTGACGAGCGACCTGCTCGATTCGCGCGGCGAGCCCACCTTCGGCCGCGGGCCGCTGGAGCTGCTCGAGCGCGAGCCGGCGATCCGGTGGGAGTACATCCCGGGCCGGGTCGAGGAGATCACCCCGGATCTCGCGGCGCGCTACGACGGCCTGTACGTGAACACGCAGCGCGTGACGGCCGCCAGCGTGGCGCGCGAGGACTGCCGCGTGCGCATCGTCGGCCGCCACGGCGTGGGCTACGACGCCGTGGACGTGAACGCGCTGGCCGCGCGCGGCGTGATCGTCACCAACACCCCGGTGGCCGTGCGCCGGCCCGTGGCCGTGGCGGTGCTGACCCTGGTCTTTGCGCTGGCCGGGCGCCTCTTCACGAAGGACCGGCTGACGCGCGGCGGCCGCTGGAGCGAACGCGGCAACCACATGGGACTGGGGCTCACCACCCGCACACTGGGCGTGATCGGCGCCGGCGGCATCGGGCGCGAGCTGCTCGCCCTGGCGCGCCCCTTCGGCTGGCGACTGCTGGCGGCCGACCCCTACGCCGACCCCGCAGCGCTGCACGCGCTGGGTGCCGAGCTGCTGCCCCTGGAGGCGATGCTGCCGCAGGCCGACTTCGTCGTGGCCACCTGCCTGCTCAACGCCGAGACACGTCACCTCATGAACGCCCGCCGCTTCGCGCTGATGAAGCGCGAGGCCTTCTTCGTGAACATGGCGCGCGGCCCGGTGGCCGACGAAGCCGCGCTCGTCGAGGCGCTGCGCGCGGGCACCATCGCCGGTGCGGGGCTCGACGTGTTCGAACAGGAACCGGTGGACCCGGCCAACCCGCTCCTGACGATGGACAACGTCATCCTCGCGCCGCACGCGCTGTGCTGGACGGACGAGTGCTTCGACGCCATCGCCCGCGAGGGCCTGGGCTGCATGGTGGACTTCGCCAACGGCCGCACCCCGAAGTCGGTGGTGCGCCCGGGCTGATCGAGGCTCGCCCTTGCGGGCCGCTTTCGCCGCTCAGGCTGCAGCCGCTGCAGCCGCGCTCGCCGTGGCGGCCGCAGCAGCCGTGGCGGCAGCCGAAGCCCGCGCGGCGGCACGTGTGGCCACCTCCTGGGCGAGGCTGCTGAGCTCCTGCCCGGGCATGGGCTTGCCGATCAGGTAGCCCTGGATCTGGTCGATGCCCACCTCGCCGAGGCAGGCGAGCTGCTCGCGCGTTTCCACGCCTTCGGCCACGATGCGCATGCCCAGGCTGTGCCCGAGCACGGTCATGGCGCGCACGATGGCCAGATCGGCCTTCTGCTCGGGCAGCCCCTTGACGAAGGAGCGGTCGATCTTGAGCTCGTCGAGGGGGAAGTTCTTGAGGTAGTTCATCGACGAGTAGCCGGTGCCGAAGTCGTCGATGGAGAGCTGCACCCCGAGGTCGCGGAAGCGCTGCAGCTGCGAGCTCACCTCCTGGCTGGAATCGATCAGCACGCCCTCGGTGAGTTCGAGCACGAGCGAGCCGCGCATGCAGGGGTGCTGCTGCATCAGGCTCTCGACCTGAGCGGGCAGCCGGCCCGCGGAGAGCTGCTGACCGGTGATGTTGACCGCCATCTTCATGCCGCGCAGCCCCTGCTTGGCCCAGCGCGCGCCCTGCTCGCAGGCCTCCTGAAGGGCCCACTCGCCCAGGCTCACGATCAGGCCCGTCTCCTCGGCGATGGGGATGAACCGGTCGGGAAAGATCTGGCCCATCTCGGTCTGGTGCCAGCGCATCAGCGCCTCGGCCCCCACGATGCGGCGCTGGCGCGGGTCGTACTTGGGCTGGTAGAGCAGCCTGAGCTCCTTGCGCTCCACGGCGTGGTGCAGCGCCGCCTCGAGCTTGAGCCGCTCCATGGCGGCCTGGTTGCGCTGACGCGAGCCGAAGCGGTAGGTGTTGCGCCCGCTGGCATAGGCCAGCGAGGCCGCTGCGGCGGCGATGGCCAGCACATCCTCCGGCGTGTTGCCGTCGTCGGGCGCCACGGCGATGCCAACGCTGGGCGAGGCGGTGATGCGATCCCCGCTGATGCTGAAGGGCTCGGCCAGCACCTGCAGCACGCGACGCGCCACGCGCGCGGCGACCTCGGGATCCTCCAGGTTGGGCAGCAGCACGAGGAACTCGTCGCCGTCCAGGCGGCTGAGCAGCGCGGTGCGCGACCGGCTGGCACGCACCTGATCATCATCGCGGCGGGTGCAGCCGCGCAGGCGCTGGGAGACGGCGCGCAGCAGCTCGTCGCCCGAGCTCTGGCCGAGCGTGGCCTGCAGCTGCTGCAGGCGGTCGAGCCGCACATGCAGCAGCGCGAGCTTCTTGTCGTCCTCGCGCGCGTGGGCCAGGCTCGTGCGCAGGCGATCCAGCAGCATGCGGCGGTTGGGCAGCCCGGTGACGGAATCGTTGTTGGCGAGCTTGTCCTGGTACATCTTCACCACCAGGCTGTTGCGCACGCGCAGCACGAGCTCGCTGGGGTCCACCGGCTTGGCCAGGAATTCGGTGGCGCCGATGGACAGCGCCTTGAGTTTGGTGTCGGGGTCGCTGGCCGCGGTCAACACGATCACTGGCGTATATCGCAGCTGCTCGTCGTGCCGCATGGCCTGCAGGATCTCGAAGCCCGACACGCCCGGCATGACGAGGTCGAGCAGCAGCAGAGCCGGGTTCAGCGCGCGCACCTGCTCCAGTGCCACCGTGGCGTCATTGACGCCCACGACGTGGCGGTAGCCCGCGTCTTCCAGG
>JBJTVI010000372.1:0-2800 GCA_046081145.1 Rubrivivax sp. | reverse complement strand
TCGAGGTGTAGGCGATGATGTCCGAGACGATCCTCATCGAGGGCCGGGGCGGGTAGATGTAGGTGTTCCGGACCATGAACTCCTTGAGGATGTCGTTCTGGATGGTCCCCGACAGCTGCGCCTGCGGCACGCCCTGCTCTTCGGCCGCCACGACGTAGCCCGCCAGCACCGGCAGCACGGCGCCGTTCATCGTCATCGAGACGCTGACCTTGTCCAGCGGGATGCCCTCGAAGAGGATCTTCATGTCCTCCACCGAGTCCACCGCCACGCCCGCCTTGCCCACATCACCCGTGACACGCGGGTGGTCGCTGTCGTAGCCGCGGTGCGTGGCCAGATCGAAGGCCACGCTCACGCCCTGCCCGCCGGCTGCCAGCGCCTGGCGATAGAAGGCGTTCGATGCCTCCGCGGTGGAAAAGCCCGCGTACTGCCGGATCGTCCACGGCCGCACCGCATACATCGTGGCCTGCGGGCCGCGCAGGAAGGGCTCGAAGCCCGGCAGCGTGTCGGTGTGCGGCAGGCCAGCGAGGTCGGCCGCCGTGTAGAGCGGCTTGACCGTGAGCCCCTCGGGCGTGCGCCAGTTCAGCGCATCGAGGTCGCCCCCCGGGGCGGAGCGCGCCGCGGCGCGTGCCCACTGCTCGAGCGTGGCGGGGCTGAAGGCGTCGGGAGGTGGGGCGGCGCTGCTCATCGGTTCGGCTCCTGGGCTGCAGGCCCGGGCGTGATCACGCCCGGCGGGTGGGGCAACTGTAGGCCTTCCAGACACGCGCTGGCCGGACGCCAGGCGGCCCGCGCGGGGCTCGGGCCCCGCACCGGGCGCCTGGCCCCCTTGCCTCAGCGCTGCGCGACGGGCAACACCTGGCGGCGCGCCGCGCCGACGAAGAGCTGGCGCGGGCGGCCGATCTTGTACTCGGGGTCGCCGATCATCTCGTCGAGCTGCGCGATCCAGCCCACGGTGCGGGCGAGCGCGAAGATGGCGGTGAACAGGCTCACCGGTATGCCGATGGCGCGCTGCACGATGCCCGAGTAGAAGTCCACGTTCGGGTAGAGCTTGCGCGCGACGAAGTACTCGTCTTCCAGGGCGATCTTCTCCAGCGCCATCGCGAGCTTGAACATCGGGTCGTTGTGCAGTCCCAGCGCCTCGAGCACCTCGTGGCAGGTCTCGCGCATGAGCTTGGCGCGCGGGTCGTAGTTCTTGTAGACACGGTGGCCGAAGCCCATGAGCTTGACCTGCGAGTTCTTGTCCTTGACCTGCTTGATGAACTCGCCGATCTTCTCCACGCCGCCAGTGCGCTGGATGCCCTCGAGCATGTCCAGCGCCGCCTCGTTCGCGCCCCCGTGCGCCGGGCCCCACAGGCAGGCCACGCCCGCGGCGATGGCGGCAAAGGGGTTGGTGCCGGAGCTGCCGCACAGCCGCACCGTGGAGGTGGAGGCGTTCTGCTCGTGGTCGGCGTGCAGGATGAAGATGCGATCCAGCGCGCGCACCAGCACGTCGTTGGGCTCGTACTCCTCGCAGGGCGTGGCAAACATCATGCGCATGAAGTTGGCCGTGTAGCTCAGCGAGTTCTTCGGGTAGATGAAGGGCTGGCCCACCGAGTACTTGTAGGCCATCGCCACGAGGGTGGGCATCTTGGCGATGAGCCGGTGGGCGGCGATCTCGCGGTGCTGCGCGTTGTGGACGTCGGTGCTGTCGTGATAGAAGGCCGAGAGCGCCCCCACCAGCCCCGTCATCACCGCCATCGGGTGCGCATCACGCCGAAAGCCGCGCAGGAAGAACTGCATCTGCTCGTTGACCATCGTGTGGTACGTGATGTTCTTGGTGAACTTCGCGCGTTGCTCCACGTTGGGCAGGTCGCCGTAGATCAGGAGGTGGCACACCTCCAGGAAGTCGCAGTTCTGCGCCAGCTGCTCGATCGGGTAGCCGCGGTACAGCAGCTCGCCCTTGTCACCGTCGATGTAGGTGATGGTGGAGTTGCACGAGGCCGTGCTGAGAAAGCCCGGGTCATAGGTGAACTTGCCCGTCTGCCCGTAGAGCTTGCGGATGTCGATCACATCCGGGCCGATGGTGCCCCGGTAGACCGGAAGCTCGAGGCTCGGGCTGCCGTCGGAGAACGACAGGGTGGCTTTGACGTCGGAGGGGGTCATCATGGCAGTCGCCTTTCAGGGATTCGCTCGGGTGTGCGCAGCAGCGCCAGCACTTCGTGGACTTCGGGGCAGTCTGTCTCACCCTGCGGCTCGCTGCGCGCCAGCAGTAGGTCCAGCAGGTCGTTGTCGGGCAGGTCGGTCAGGCACGTCAGGCCACGGGCTTGGCGCGTGGTGAGCGTCTGCCCGTGCCGCTGGAAGAAACGCTCGATGAAGAGGTCGTTCTCGAGCAGCCCGCGGCGGCAGCGCCACTTCAGGCGGCTGAGGTCGCGGTCGTCGAGCAGCTCAGGCATCGTCGTACGCTTTCGCGGCGGCGCAGGGGCGGCGGGATGGCCAGGCGATGGGGGCGGGTGGCGGCTACACCGCCCGGCGCACCATCAGCTCCTTGATCTTGCCGATGGCCTTGGTGGGGTTCAGGCCCTTGGGGCACACGTCCACGCAGTTCATGATCGTGTGGCAGCGGAAGAGGCGGTACGGGTCTTCCAGGTTGTCCAGGCGCTCGCTGGTGGCCTGGTCGCGGCTGTCGGCGATGAAGCGGTAGGCCTGCAGGAGGCCGGCCGGCCCCACGAACTTGTCCGGGTTCCACCAGAAGCTCGGGCAGCTCGTGGAACAGCTGGCGCACAGGATGCACTCGTAAAGGCCGTTGAGCTCGTCGCGTTCTTCG
>JBJTVI010000371.1:0-23347 GCA_046081145.1 Rubrivivax sp. | reverse complement strand
CGTGGTCGGGGCGCTGGCCTCGGGCGCCGCGGCGTGCCTCGTCGACGCCGCGGGCGCCTCTGCCTGCGGCCTGCCCGCTGATGCTCGCGTGGCCGCCTACGCCGGCCTGACGGCCGCCACCGGTGCCATCGCGCACGGCTTCTTCGGCCGGCCGTCCGAGCGGCTGGCGGTGGTGGCCACCACGGGCACCAACGGCAAGACCAGCACCGCCTGGTGGACGGCGCAGGCGCTGTGCGCCCTGGGCCGGCCGGCGGGCCTGATCGGCACCCTGGGCGTGGGCGAGCCGCCCTCGTCGCGCGGGCCTGGCCACTTGCGGGAGACCGGCCTGACCACCCCCGACCCGGTGACGCTGCACGCCACGCTGGCGCGCTTCGCGGGTGACGGCCTGGCGGCCTGCGCGATGGAGGCCTCGTCGATCGGCCTCGTGGAGCACCGGCTCGACGCCTGCGCCATCGACGTCGCGCTGTTCACCAACCTCACGCAGGACCACCTCGACTACCACGGCACCATGCAGGCCTACGGCGCCGCCAAGCGCCGCCTGTTCGAGTGGCCGGGCCTGAAGGCCGCGGTCGTGAACGTGGACGACGCCTTCGGGGCGCAGCTGGCGGCCGGGCTGCGCGGCAGCGGCATCGATCTGTGGACCGTCTCGCTGCACGGTGATGCGCGGCTGGTGGCCGGCGAGCGCCGCTACGGCCCCGACGGCCTGGTGTTCGAGGTGGCCGAGGGCGCTGCGCGGCAGCGGCTGGCCACCGGCGTGGTGGGCGAGTTCAACGCCAGCAATCTGATGGCGGTGCTGGGCGGGCTGCGCGCCCTGGGCGTGCCGCTGGCCGAGGCCGCCGCCGCGCTGGGCGCGCTGACGCCCGTGCCCGGACGGCTGCAGCGCGTGGCTGCCGAGGGCGACGCGGTCGAGGCCGTGGTCGACTACGCCCACACGCCCGATGCGCTGCAACAGGTGCTGGCCGCGCTGCGCCCGCTGGCGGCGGCGCGCGGCGGCCGGTTGCTGTGCGTGTTCGGCTGCGGCGGTGACCGCGACGCCACCAAGCGCCCGCTGATGGGCGCCATCGCCAGCCGGCTGGCCGACCGCGTCGTCGTGACCAGCGACAACCCGCGCAGCGAGGACCCGGCCGCCATCGTGGCCCAGGTGCTGGCCGGCGCGGGCACCAACGCCCAGGGCGTGGTCGACCGCCGCGAGGCCATCGCCCGCGCCGTGGGCGAGGCCGCGCCGGGCGACGTGCTGGTGGTGGCCGGCAAGGGCCACGAGACGACGCAGGTCGTCGCCGGCGTGGCCCACCCCTTCAGCGACGCCGACGAGCTGCGGGCGGCGCTGGCGCGGCGGAGGGCCGCCGCATGATGACGCTGGCCCAGGCCCACGCCTTGCTGCCCGGCAGCACCGTGCTCGGCAGCGGCGAGCTGGCCTTCACGCGGGTGCACACCGACACGCGCAGCATCGAGCCCGGCGACCTGTTCGTGGCGCTGCGCGGCGAGCGCTTCGACGGCCACGAGTTCATCGCGCAGGCCCGGGCGCGCGGTGCCGTGGCCGTGCTGGCCAGCCGCGCCGACGCCCTGGGCGAAGCCAGCCCCGGCGGCCTGCCCGGGCTGCTGGTGGCCGACACGCTGGCTGCGCTGCAGCAGCTGGCCCAGGGCTGGCGCCGCCGCTTCCACCTGCCGCTGGTGGCCGTGGCCGGCAGCAACGGCAAGACCACCGTCACGCAGATGGTGGCGACCATCCTGCGCGCCGCGCACGGCAGCGGCATGCTGGCCACGGCCGGCAACCTGAACAACCACATCGGCGTGCCGCTCACGCTGCTGCGGCTGCGCCAGGACGACGAGCACTGGCACCGCGCCGCCGTGGTGGAGCTGGGCATGAACCACCCGGGCGAGATCGCCCTGCTGGCCGCGCTGGCGCAGCCCACGGTGGCCCTGGTGAACAACGCGCAGCGCGAGCACCAGGAGTTCATGAAGAGCGTCGAGGCCGTGGCCGACGAGAACGGCGCCGTCATCGACGCGCTGCCGGCCGGCGGCACGGTGGTGATCCCGGCCGACGACGCCTTCACGCCGCGCTGGCGCGCGCGCGCCGGGGCGCGGCGCGTGCTGAGCTTCGGCACGGACGAGCCGCAGGGCCGCGGCGCCGACGTCGTGGCCAGCGGCACCTGGGACACCGAGGCCGCGGCCTGGGCGCTGACGCTGGCCACGCCCGCCGGCAGCACCTCGCTGAAGCTGCACCTGCCCGGCACGCACAACCTGCGCAACGCCGCGGCGGCCGCCGCCTGCGCGCTGGCCGCGGGCGAGAAGCTGGCCGCCGTGCAGGCCGGGCTCGAGGCCTTCCGTCCGGTGGCCGGCCGTTCGCAGCTGCACCGGCTGTCGTCGCCCGCAGGCGCCGTGACGCTGGTGGACGACAGCTACAACGCCAACCCCGACTCGATGCTCGCCGCCATCGAGGTGCTGGCCGGCCTGCCCGGGCCGCGCTGGCTGATCATGGGCGACATGGGCGAGGTCGGCGACGAGGGCCCGCGCTTCCACGCCGAGGTGGGCGAGCGCGCGCGCGAGCGCGGCATCGAGGCCTTCTGGGCCGCCGGTGCGCTGTGCGCGCACGCCGGTGCCGGGCGGCACTTCGCGTCCACGGCCGAGCTGACCGCGGCGCTGCACGACAGCCGCGCGCGCCCGGCCGCGCGCTCGGTGCTGGTGAAGGGTTCGCGGTTCATGAAGATGGAACAGGTGGTGCAGGCGCTGCGCACCGTGTGGGGAGACGCGCCGTGCTGCTGAGCCTGACGCAATGGCTGATGTCGCTGGACCCCGAGGAGCTGAGCTTCCTGCGCGTGTTCCAGTACCTGACCTTCCGTGCCGTGCTGGCGGCGATGACGGCGCTGCTCATCGGCCTGGCCTTCGGGCCCTGGGTGATCCGCAAGCTCACCGAGATGAAGATGGGCCAGCCCATCCGCGAATACGGCGTGCAGGCCCACCTGGGCAAGCGCGGCACGCCCACGATGGGCGGCGTGCTGGTGCTCATCGGCATCGGCGTGAGCACGCTGCTGTGGTTCGACTGGACCAACCGCTTCGTCTGGGTGGTGATGCTGGTCACCTTCGGCTTCGGCGCCATCGGCTGGGTGGACGACTACCGCAAGGTCGTGCACAAGGACCCGGAGGGCATGCGCAGCCGCGAGAAGTTCTTCTGGCAGAGCGTGATCGGCCTGGTGGCCGCGCTGTACCTGGCCTTCAGCGTGGCCGAGACCAGCAACCTGCGCGTGCTCGAGCTGTTCCTGCGCTGGGTGGGCAGCGGCTTCAGCACCGACCTGCCGCCGCGCGCCGACCTGATGGTGCCGTTCCTCAAGAGCATCAGCTACCCGCTGGGCGTGTTCGGCTTCATCGCGCTGAGCTGGTTCGTCATCGTCGGCGCCAGCAACGCCGTGAACTTCACCGACGGGCTGGACGGCCTGGCCATCATGCCGGTGGTGCTGGTGGGCAGCGCCCTGGGCGTGTTCGCCTACGTCGTGGGGCGCGCGGACTTCTCGCGCTACCTGCTGTTCCCGCACATCCCCGGCGCCGGCGAGCTGCTGGTGTTCTGCGCCGCCATGGCCGGTGCGGGGCTGGCCTTCCTGTGGTTCAACGCCAACCCGGCGCAGGTGTTCATGGGCGACGTGGGCGCGCTGGCGCTGGGCGGGGCCCTGGGCACCATCGCCGTCATCACGCGCCAGGAGATCGTGCTGGCGATCATGGGCGGCATCTTCGTGGCCGAGGCGCTGAGCGTGATCATCCAGGTGAGCTGGTTCAAGTACACGCGGCGCCGCTACGGCGAGGGCCGGCGCGTGTTCCTCATGGCGCCGCTGCACCACCACTTCGAGAAGAAGGGGTGGACCGAAACGCAGGTGGTGGTGCGCTTCTGGATCATCACGATGCTGCTGTGCCTGGTCGGGCTGGCGAGCCTGAAGCTGCGCTGAGGCCGGGCCCGTGAACGAACTCGCCGATCGCAACGTGCTGGTGCTGGGGCTGGGGGCATCGGGCCTGGCGATGGCCGCGTGGTGTGCGCGCCAGGGTGCGCGGGTGCAGGTGTGGGATTCGCGCGAGGCGCCACCGCAGGCCGCCGCGCTGGCCGAGCGCGTGCCGGGCGCGCGGCGGCTGCCCTGCGCCACGGGGCCCGAGGCGCTGGCCGGCGTGCACTGGGTGCTCAAGAGCCCGGGCCTGGCCCCGCACGACGCGCAGGTGGCGCCTCTGCTCGAGGCGGCCCGTGCCGCAGGCATCCGCACCGGCGGCGAGCTCGACCTCTTCGTGCAGGCGCTGGCCGAGCTGCGCGCCACGCGCGGCTACGCGCCGCGGCTGCTGGCCGTCACCGGCACCAACGGCAAGACCACCACCACCGCTCTGGCTGCGCTGCTCATCGAGCGCGCCGGGCGCACGGCGCGTGCGGCCGGCAACATCGGCCCGACGATGCTCGACAGCCTGGCCCAGGCGCTGCAGGCCGATGCGCTGCCCCAGGTGTGGGTGCTCGAGCTCTCGAGCTTCCAGCTGCACGACCTGCACCCGACCGCCCCCTACCAGCCCGATGCCGCCGTGGTGCTCAACCTCTCGCAGGATCACCTGGACTGGCACGGCACGATGGACGACTACGCTGCAGCCAAGGCCCGCGTGTTCGGTGCGCACGGGACGGTGGTGATCAACGCCGACGACGCAAGGGTGGCGGCGATGGCCCCCGCCGTGCCCGAGGCCAGCGCGCTGCGCCGAGGCGCCCGCCGGGCCGCGGCGGCCGTGCCCCGGCCCGTCGTGCGCTTTGGCCTGCAGGTGCCGCGCCACGGCGGCGACTTCGGCCTGGTGAGCGAGGCGGGGATGAGCTGGCTCGTGCGTGCGCTGCCGCGCGAGGAGGGGGTGCGGCCGGCGGCAGCCGAGGAGGAGCCGCCGATCATCCAGCGCCTGGTGCCCGCCGACGCGATGCGTCTGCGCGGGCGGCACAACGCCGCCAACGCCCTGGCGGCGCTGGCGCTGGCTTGCGCCATCGGCTGCCCGCTCGCCCCGATGCTGCACGGCCTGCGCGATTACTGGGGAGAGCCCCATCGGGTTCAGTGGGTGGCCGAGGTGGAGGGCGTGGAGGCCTTCGACGACAGCAAGGGCACCAACGTGGGGGCCACCGTGGCGGCGCTGGAGGGGCTGGGGGCCGAACGGGCGCCGGGCCGGCTCGTGCTCATCCTGGGCGGCGACGGCAAGGGCCAGGATTTCAGCGCGCTGGCCGGCCCGGTCGCACGGCACGCCCGCGCAGTGGCCCTCATCGGGCGCGACGCGCCGGCGCTGGCCCAGGCGCTGCAGGGCACGGGCGTGGCGCTGCAGCCGCACGCCGACCTGCCTCAGGCCGTGCGCTGGTGCTTCGAGCAGGCGCAGCGCGGCGACGCCGTGCTGCTGAGCCCAGCCTGCGCGAGCCTGGACATGTTTCGCGGCTACGGCCATCGTGCCGAGGTCTTCGTGCAGGCCGTGCAGGCCTGCGTGGCCGAGCGCGGGGGAGTGGTGGCATGAGTGTTGCGCAGGCGGGCTCCTCGCTGCTGTCGCGCTGGTCGGCGCGGGTGCGCCGGCGCGCACCGGCCGAGGCGGCGATGCCGCTGCCCGTGCGCGTGAGCGTGGCGCCCTCGCGCACGGGCATCGCGCGCGCCGCGGGCTTCGACCAGGCGCTAGTGGCCTGCGTGCTGGCGCTGCTCGCCCTGGGCCTGGTGATGGTGTACTCGGCCTCGGTGGCACTGCCCGACAGCCCGAAGTTCTCGCGCTACTCGCCCACCTTCTTCCTCACCCGGCACGCGCTCTCGATCGCGCTGGCGCTGGTGCTGGCGCTGGCCGTGGTGCAGGTGCCCACCGCCTTCTGGGAGCGCTGGGCGCCGCACGTGTTCGTGCTGGCCATCGTGCTGCTGGTCGTGGTGCTCGTGCCCTTCATCGGCAAGGTGGTGAACTTCTCGCGCCGCTGGATCCCGCTGGGGGTGATCAACTTCCAGCCCTCCGAGCTCGCCAAGCTGGCCGTCGCCATGTACGCCGCCAACTACATGGTGCGCAAGATGGAGGTGCGCGAGCACTTCATCCGCGCCGTCTGGCCGATGGCGGTGGCGGTGGCCTTCGTGGGCGGGCTGCTGCTGCGCCAGCCCGACATGGGCGCCTTCATCGTGATCGCCACCATCGCCATGTCGGTGCTGTTCCTGGGCGGGGTCAATGCGCGCATGTTCTTTCTCATCGCGGGCATCCTGGTGACGGTGTTCGCCGTCATGATCGCCTTCGACGACCTGCGCCGCGGTCGCATCCTCGCCTACCTCGATCCCTGGAACCCGGCCTATGCCCAGGGCAAGGCCTACCAGCTCACCCACTCCCTGATCGCCTTCGGGCGCGGCGAGATCTTCGGTCAGGGGCTGGGCAGCTCGGTGGAGAAGCTGCACTACCTGCCCGAGGCGCACACCGACTTCCTGC
Organism: Rubrivivax sp.; assembly: GCA_046081145.1. Taxonomy (GTDB): domain Bacteria; phylum Pseudomonadota; class Gammaproteobacteria; order Burkholderiales; family Burkholderiaceae_C; genus Rubrivivax. The sequence continues at coordinate 16,921 of JBJTVI010000371.1, read as the reverse complement.
TGGCCGTCATCGGCGAGGAGCTGGGCTTGATCGGCGTGGCCAGCGTGATCGTCGCCTTCTTCTGGCTCACGCGGCGCATCGTGGCCATCGGCCGCCAGGCCATCGCCCTGGACCGCGTATTTGCCGGGCTGCTGTGCCAGGGCATCGGGGTGTGGATGGGCGTGCAGGCCTTCATCAACATGGGCGTGAACCTGGGGGTGCTGCCTACCAAGGGGCTCACGCTGCCGCTGATGAGCTATGGCGGCTCGGCCATCCTGATGAACCTGGTCGCGCTGGCCATCGTGCTGCGCGTGGACATGGAAAACCGCACGATGATGCGCGGAGGGCGCGTGTGAGCGGCGCCCGCCACCTCGTGATCATGGCCGCGGGCACGGGCGGCCACGTGATGCCCGGCCTGGCCATGGCCCACGAAATGCGCCGGCGCGGCTGGAGCGTGAGCTGGCTGGGCACGCGCCAGGGCCTGGAGAACCGCCTGGTGCCACCGGCTGGCATCGCGCTGGACGCCATCGGCTTCTCGGGCCTGCGCGGCAAGGGGCTGCTGCATGCGGCCACCGGCGGCCTGCGGCTGCTCGTGGCCTTCTGGGAGTGCCTGCGCATCCTGCGTGCGCGCCACGCCAGTGCCGTGCTCGGCATGGGCGGCTACGTGTGCTTTCCCGGGGGGCTGATGGCCTCGCTGCTCGGGCGCCCCCTGGTGCTCGTCAACGCCGACGCCACGCTGCTGCTGTCCAACCGCGCGCTGCTGCCGGTGGCCGACGCGATCGCCTTCGGCTTCGACGGCCCGGCGGCACGCGCCGAGCGGCGCGCGTTCGTCAGCGGTAACCCGGTGCGCGAGGCCATCGAGTCTCTGCCCGATCCGCGGCAGCGCTTTGCGGGGCGCGAGGGCCCGCTGCGGCTGCTCGTGGTGGGCGGCAGCCTCGGGGCGCGGGTGCTCAACCAGACCGTGCCCGCGGCCATTGCCCGCATCGAGCCCGGGCGTCGCCCGCAGGTCGTGCACCAGACAGGGCCGGCCGAGTGCGAGGCGGTGCGCCAGGCCTATGCCGAGGCAGGCATCCCGGCGCAGGTGCTGCCCTTCATCGAGGACATGCCCGAGCGCCTGGGGCAGTGCGACGTGGTGCTGTGCCGCGCCGGGGCGATCACGGTAAGCGAACTGTGCGCGGCCGGCGCGGCCGCCATCCTCGTGCCCCTGGTGGTGAGCACCACCTCGCATCAGCGAGACAACGCGGCGTGGATGGTGGCCCACGAGGCAGCGCTGCAGCTGCCGCAGGCCGAACTCGAGCCGGCGCGGCTGGCCGCGCTGCTCGAGCCGCTGCAGCGCGAGCGGCTGCTCGGGCTGGCCTGCCGCGCGCGCGAGCTCGCCCGCCCGCACGCCGCGCAGCGCGTCGCCGACACCCTCGAAAGGCTCGCCGCATGAGGCCGGCCCCGCGGATGCCTGCCACCCGAGGCCGCGCGGCCCGTGGGCCCCGGTGCCGGAGGTGGCAGCCATGAAGCACGCGCTGCGGCACATCCATTTAGTGGGTATCGGCGGGGCGGGGATGAGCGGCATCGCCGAGATCCTGCACAACCTGGGCTACCGGGTCTCGGGCTCGGATGCCCAGGCCAGTGGCGTCACGCAGCGCCTGTCGGGTCTCGGGCTGCAGGTCCACATCGGCCACGATGCCGCGCACATCGAGGGCGCGCAGGCGGTTGTCACCTCCAGTGCGGTCAAGGGCGACAACCCCGAGGTGGTGGCCGCGCGCGCGCGCCGCATCCCGGTGGTGGCGCGTGCAGTGCTGCTGGCCGAGCTGATGCGCCTGAGGCAGGGCATCGCCATCGCTGGCACGCACGGCAAGACCACCACCACCTCGCTGGTGGCCAGCGTGCTGGCCGAGGCGGGGCTGGACCCGACCTTCGTCATCGGCGGCAAGCTCGAGAGCGCGGGCACCCACTCCCGGCTGGGCGCGGGCGAGCACATCGTGGTGGAGGCCGATGAGAGCGACGCCTCGTTCCTGCACCTGAGCCCCGTGATGAGCGTGGTCACGAACATCGACGCCGACCACATGGACACCTATGGCCACGACCTGTCGCGCCTGCGCACGGTCTTCGTGGACTTCCTGCATCGGCTGCCCTTCTACGGCCGGGCCATCGTGTGCGTGGACGACCCGGGCGTGCGTGCGATCGTGCCGATGGTCTCGCGGCCGGTGCTGGGCTACGGCCTGGACGAGGCGGCCGAACTGCGCGCCTGCGATCTCCGGGCCGAGCCCGGCGGGCGCATGCACTTCGTGGTGCGTCAGCGCGATCCGCGCGGCCAGCGCAGCTGGCCCGATCTGGCCGTCACGCTGAACCTGCCGGGCGTGCACAACGTGCGCAACGCGCTGGCCGCCGTGGCCGTGGCGCGCGAGCTCGGCGTAGCCGACGAGCCGGTGGCGCGGGCGCTGGCGGCCTTTGCCGGCGTGGGGCGGCGCTTTCAGCGCCTCGGCGAGCTGCCCGCGGCCACGGGCGGTCGCTACACCCTCGTGGACGACTACGGCCACCACCCGGTGGAGATGGATGCCGTGCGCGAGGCCGCCCGCGGCGCCTTCCCAGGGCGGCGCCTCGTGCTCGCCTTCCAGCCCCACCGCTACACCCGCACGCGCGACTGCTTCGAGGACTTCGTGGCCGTGATGGGCCGCTTCGATGCCGTGCTGCTCACCGAGGTCTACCCCGCGGGCGAGGCGCCGATCGTCGCCGCCGACGGCCGCGCCCTGGCGCGCGCGCTGCGCGTGGCCGGGCGCGTGGACCCGCTCTTCGTGGAGACGGTCGAGGGCCTGGCGCAGGCGATCCCCGAGGCCGCGCGCGAGGGCGACGTGGTCATCACGATGGGCGCAGGATCCATCGGCGGGGTGCCGCGCCGGCTCGTCGAGGCGGCCGCCGCCCCGGTGCCGCGGCTGCGCGCGGCAGGCGGAGGGCGGGCATGAGTGCGCCGGTGGATGTCACCCGCCTGGGGCGCGTGGCCGTGCTCATGGGCGGCACGAGTGCCGAGCGTGAGGTCTCGCTGATGTCGGGCGCCGGGGTGCTGAAGGCGCTGCGCGAGCAGGGCGTGGCGGCCCAGGCCTTCGACCCCGCCGAGCGCGAGCTCGGCGAGCTGCGCCGCGAGGGCTTCAGCCGCGTCTTCATCGCGTTGCACGGGCGCCACGGCGAGGACGGCACGGTGCAGGGGGCGCTGGAGCTGCTGGGGCTGCCCTACACCGGCTCGGGCGTGCTGGCCAGCGCGATCGCGCTGGAAAAGGTGGTGACCAAGCGCGTGTGGGCCGCCGAGGGCCTGCCCACGCCACGCTGGGTGGCCCTGAGGCCTGAGGAACTGCAGCGCGAGCGGTGGGTGCGCGTGCCCGACGAACTGGGCCTGCCGCTCATCGTCAAGCCCCCGCGCGAGGGCTCCTCGATAGGGGTTTCCAAGGTGCAGGGCTATTCGGAGATGGCCGAAGCGGTGCATCTGGCTGCACAATACGACCCCGACGTGCTGTGCGAGGAGTTCATCGACGGGGTTGAGCTCACGTGCCCGGTTCTGGGCACTGGCCCCGCCGCCTCTGCGCTTCCGGTGGTGCGCATCGAGGCCCCCGCCGGCAACTACGATTTCGAGCACAAGTACTACTCCGACGCGACGGTCTATCGCTGCCCCAGCGGCCTGGCCCCGCAGGAGGAGCAGGAGGTGCGGCGCCTCACGCTGGCCGCCTACCGCGCGCTGGGCTGCCGCGGCTGGGGCCGTGCCGACCTGATGCTGCGCACGCGCGATCGGCGCATCTTCCTGCTCGAGATGAACACCTCCCCGGGCATGACCAGCCACTCCCTGGTGCCGATGTCGGCACGCGCGGCCGGCATCTCCTACGAGGAGCTGTGCCTGCGCCTGGTGGCCGATGCCGCGCTCGATACCCCGCCGGCGCGTGCCGCCGGCAACCCCGCGGGAGGAACGCCCTGATGGCTGCGACCCTGGCCGCGGCGCTGCCAGCCGACGTGCGGCTCATGAATGCCGTGAGCGCGGGGGTGTGGTTGCTGGCAGGCGGCGTGCTGGCCGCCGCCGGCGTGCTGTGGCTGCTGCGTGCGCCCTGGCTGCCCATCCGCGGCATCGAGCTCGAGGGCGAGCTCACCCGCGCCAGCGCCCCGGCCGTGCGCGCCGTGGCGCTGCCGCGCCTGTCGGGCAACCTGCTGGGCCTGGACCTGCAGCAGGCTCGCAGTGCCTTCGAGTCGGTGCCCTGGGTGCGCCGCGCGGTGGTGCGCCGCGTGTGGCCCGACCGCCTGGCGGTGCGCCTGGAGGAGCACCGGGCGGTGGCCCTGTGGGAGGGCGATTCCGCGGTCGAGCGGCTCGTCAACAGCCACGGCGAGGTCTTCGAGGCCAACATCGGCGAGATCGAGGACGAGGGGCTGCCGGTGCTGGCCGGGCCGCCGGGCAGCTCGCAGCGCCTGCTGGCCATGCGCGAGCGGCTGCGCGCGGTGCTCGAGCCCCTGGGGCGCGACATCGAGCGGCTGCAGCTCTCCGGGCGCGGCTCCTGGAGCGCGCGGCTGGACAACGACGCCGAGATCGAACTGGGCCGCGGCACCGACGAGGAGGTGCTGGCGCGCGCCGAACGCTTCGTGCGGACCATTCCGCAGGTGGCCCGCCACTACGGGGGGCCTTTCGTGCGCGCCGACCTGCGCCACCCCGAAGGCTACGCCGTGCGCATCCGCGGCATGACCACCGCCGCCGCGCCGGGCGCGGCGCGCAAGAACTGAAGCACCCCGAAGATGGCCAAGGAATACAAGGATCTCGTCGTCGGGCTGGACATCGGCACGGCCAAGGTGATGGCGGTGGTGGCCGAGATCGTCCCCGGCGGCGAACTGCGCGTGGCGGGCCTGGGCGTGGCCGGCACGCAGGGCCTCAAGCGCGGGGTGGTGGTCAACATCGAGGCCACCGTGCAGAGCATCCAGCAGGCCCTGAAAGAGGCCGAGATGATGGCCGCCTGCAAGATCTCCCACGTCTACACCGGCATCACCGGCAGCCACATCCGCGGCCAGAACTCCACCGGCATGGTCATCGTGCGCGACAACCGCGAGGTCAACCCCGCCGATGTCTCGCGCGTGGTCGAGACGGCCAAGGCCATCAACATCCCCAACGACCAGCGCCTGCTGCTGGTGGAGCCCCAGGAGTTCGTGATCGACGGCCACGAGGTCAAGGAGCCGATCGGCATGAGCGGCAGCCGGCTGGAGGTCAAGGTCCACATCGTCACGGGCTCGCAGAGCGCGGCGGAGAACATCCTCAAGTGCGTGCGCCGCTGCGGCCTGGAGGTGGAAAGCCTGGTGCTCAACCACAGTGCCAGCGCCGCCGCGGTGCTCACGCAGGACGAGAAGGAGCTGGGCGTCGCACTCGTGGACATCGGCGCGGGCACCACCGACGTGCAGATCTACACCGAGGGCTCGGTGCGCCACACTGCCGTGATCCCCATTGCCGGGGACCTCATCACGAGCGACATCGCCATGGCGCTGCGGACCCCGACCAAGGATGCCGAGGAGATCAAGGTGGAGTACGGGGTGGCCAAGCAGCTGCTGGCCGACCCCGCCGGCCAGGTCGAGGTGCCGGGCCTGGGCGACCGCGGGCCGCGCATGCTCAGCCGCCAGGCGCTCTCGGGCGTGATCGAGCCGCGCGTGGAGGAGATCTACACGCTCGTGCACCAGGTGATCCGCGACAGCGGCTTCGAGGAGCGGCTGTCCAGCGGCATCGTGCTGTGCGGTGGGGCGGCGGTGATGCCCGGGATGGTGGAGCTGGGCGAGGACATCTTCCTCAAGCCCGTGCGGCGCGGCCTGCCCACCTACGCCGGCCCGCTGTCGGACATGGTGGCCAGCCCGCGCTCGGCCACCGTGATGGGGCTGCTGGAGGAGGCGCGACTGGCGCGCGGGCGCGGCGCCAAGGCGGCGCGCCAGGCCGGTTCGGTGAAGACGGTGCTCGCGCGCGCGCGGGACTGGGTCCTGGGCAATTTCTAGCGTGAGGCGACACAGGTTGAAGAAGGGACGGTGCGCGGACATGGACGAAGGACGGCGGCGCACGGTTCGGGTGAAGTGAAGGCAACGGCAACTGCATGGAAGGCAAGGAGTACACGATGGCCATCGAGATGATCGAAGAGTTCGACCAGGGCACGCGGATCAAGGTGATCGGCGTGGGTGGTGGCGGTGGCAATGCCGTGGCCCACATGATCGACAACGGCGTGCAGGGCGTCGAGTTCATCGTGGCCAACACCGACGCCCAGGCCCTGAACCGCAGCGCGGCGAGCACGCTCGTGCAGCTGGGTACCAAGGGCCTGGGGGCGGGTGGCAAGCCCGACGTGGGGCGTGCCCTGGCCGAGGAGGCCGTGGACCGCATCCGCGAGTCCATCGACGGCGCACACATGCTCTTCATCACCGCCGGCATGGGTGGCGGCACCGGCACCGGCGCGGCCAGCATCGTGGCCCGCGTGGCCAAGGAAATGGGCATCCTCACGGTGGGCGTGGTCACCAAGCCCTTCGACTTCGAGGGCCAGCGCCGGCGCCGCCAGGCCGACCAGGGCGTGGCCGAGCTCGAGTCCAACGTCGACTCGCTCATCGTCATCCTCAACGAGAAGCTGCTCGAGGTGCTGGGCGACGACGTGACGCAGGAGGCGGCCTTCGCGCAGGCCAACGACGTGCTGAAGAACGCCGTGGGCGGCATCAGCGACATCATCCACATGGATGCCCTCGTCAACGTCGACTTCGAGGACGTCAAGACCGTGATGAGCGAGCCGGGCAAGGCCATGATGGGCACCGGCTCGGCTGTCGGGCCCGATCGCGCCAAGAAGGCGGCCGAGGCCGCGGTGGCCTGCCCGCTGCTGGAGGGCATCGACCTCTCCGGCGCGCGCGGCGTGCTGGTGCTCATCGCCGCTTCGCGCACCTCGCTCAAGCTGCGCGAGAGCCAGATCGCGATGGACACGATCCGCCTGTACGCGGCGGAGGACGCCACCATCATCTTCGGCGCCGCCTTCGACGAGAGCCTGGGCGACAAGATGCGCGTCACGGTCATCGCCACGGGCCTGGGTTCGGCCCATCATGTGCGGCGCATGCCGGATCTCACGGTGGTCAACCCGATCGCGCCGCAGCCCCAGCCCCAGCCCATCGCCCGAACCGGCACCTACGACGCCGCGCCGTTGTCGGCAGCCGCAGCCGCGACGGCGGGCGCCGGGCTGCCGGTGATGCCCGCAGCGATCGGGGCGGGCCCGACGGGGGCCGGCCCCACGGCGGCGCCTGCCGGCACCGACTACGTCGGCCTGCAGGTGCCCAGCGTCTGGCGCAGCGCGCGCACCAAGGTCGAGGCGCTCTCCGGGACGGGGATGGACGAGATCGAGATCCCGGCGTTCCTGCGCAAGCAGGCCGACTGATCCCGGTGGCGAGCCCGGCCACGGGCCGGGCCTTTCTCGCCTTTCACGCCTTTCTCGCTTGACCCTGCGGCGCTGTCCGACATGGGCGCGGCGAAGTGGGGCGCAACGGGCGGCGGTGTAGGCTGAGTGCATGGTCATGCCCGCCCCGCCCGTCCCGCCCGCCCCGCCCACGGACCCTTCCAGCGGCTCGGCGCCTGCCGGCACGGCCCAACCGCTGGCGCGCTACGCGGCCTGGCGGCGGGCCGGCGACTTCATCTTCCTGTCGGGCGTCATCGCGGTGGAACCCTCCACGCGCACCATCGTCCGGGGCTACGCCGACATCCCGGCCCCCGCACGCGCGCTTCTCGGCGAAACGGGCGAGTTCTCCACCGACACCAAGGAAGGCCCGATCCTGGCGCAGAGCTGGTTCGTGCTCGACCGCATCCGCACCACCATCGAGTCGGCCGGTGGCCGCATGGAGGATGTCCTTAAGCTGGTCCAGTACTTCCGCAACCTGGACCACTTTCCGCACTACAGCCGCGTGCGCAAGCATTTCTTCCCGGGCGAGCCGCCCGCCTCCACCGTCGTTGAGGTGAGTGCGATGCTGCCCACGGCCGACATCCTGGTCGAGGTGGAGGCCACTGCCTACGTGCCGCTGCCACGCGGCTGACCGGCGCACTCTCTCGCACCGCACCGCACCCCATTGCATCGTTCCCGGCCCTTCGACCCCCGCTCCTCGTCTCTCCCGCCCCGGAGCCGCCCATGCTGCACGGCTACTGCCCGCCCCACCGCTTCCTGCCCTACCTGAGCTGGACGCAGGTCACCGAACTGCCCGACCGGGCCAACACCGTCATCGTGCTGCCCGCCGGCAGCATCGAGCAGCACGGCCCGCACCTGCCGTGCTCGGTGGATTCGGCCATCGCCGCGGGCGTCGTCGGCCATGCCCTGGCCCGGCTGCCCGATTCGGTGCCGGCTTTCATGATCCCGCCCCTCACCTACGGCAAGAGCGAGGAGCACCTGCATTTCCCGGGGACGATCACGCTGGACGGGCCGACCCTGCTCGAGACGGTGATCCAGATCGGCGAATCGCTCTACCGCTCGGGCTTTCGCAAGTTCCTCATCGTCAACGGCCACGGCGGGCAACCGCAGGTGATGGAAATGGCCGCGCGCGAACTGCGCCTGCGCCACGGCGACTACGTGGTGGTGCCCCACTTCACGTGGCGCGTGCCCCATGTGGCGGGGCGCTACCTCTCGGAGAAGGAAAAGCGCCTGGCCATGCACGCCGGGCACGCCGAGACGGCGATCATGTTGGCCCTGGCGCCCAAAACGGTGCGCATGGCACATGCCGTGGCCAACTATCCGCCGGAGTTCCCCTGCCCGACCCTCGCGCCCGACGGTCGCCCGGCTGCGGCCTGGTCGGCGCGGGATTTCGGCGAGACGGGCGTGATCGGCGATCCCCTTCCTGCCACGCCCGAGCAGGGCCAGGCCATCCTCGACTCTCTGGCCGAGAGCTGGGCCCGCGGCATCACCGAGCTCCACGCGGCGCGCTGGCTCGAGCGCGACGCACGCACGTGGGGCAAAATGCACCAAAGTGGTGATGTTCTCGGATCCTGAACGTCACCTTCCCTGTGCGGCTGGGATGGCACGCGCCTTGCACCGGTTCGCGCGCCCGGGCGCCTGCCCGGCCTGAATCCCCCCCCGTTCCTCCCCCCATCAGGAGAGCCCATGTCCCCCACTCCCCGCAAGATTGCCCTGACCCTCGCCCTGGTCCTGGGTGCCGCCACGGCCCAGGCCCAGGAGAAGTTCAGCTACCTAACCAACTGGTACGCGCAGGCCGAGCACGGCGGCTACTACCAAGCGCTGGCCACGGACCTGTACAGGAAGGAAGGCCTGGACGTGACGATCCGTATGGGCGGCCCGCAGGTCAACGGCATGCAGCTGCTCGCCGCCGGCCAGGTCGACTGCTTCATGGGCTACGACGTGCAGACCATGAAGGGCTGGGAGAACGGCATCAACACCGTCACGGTGGCCGCCTCGTTCCAGAAGGACCCGCAGGTGCTCATCGGTCACCCCGGGGTGACCAACAAGATGGAGGATCTCAAGGGCAAGACGATCCTCATCTCGAGCGCGGCCAACACCTCCTACTGGCCTTGGCTCAAGAACACCTACGGTCTGCAGGATTCGCAGGTGCGCCCCTACACGTTCAACATCCAGCCCTTCATCGCCGACAAGAACGTGGTGCAGCAGGGCTACCTCTCGAGCGAGCCCTTCGCCATCGAGCTCGAGGCCAAGTTCAAGCCCAACGTGTTCCTGCTCTCCGACCACGGCTGGCCCCCGTACTCCACCACCATCGTCTGCACGGAGAAGACCGTCAAGGAGCGCCCGAAGGCCGTGGCTGCCTTCGTCAAGGCCACGATGGAAGGCTGGAAGAGCTACCTCACGGGTGATCCGGCGCCGGCCAACGCGCTCATCAAGAAGGACAACCCCAACATGACCGACGTCAAGATCGCCCACGGCATCAAGATGCTCAAGGAGACGGGCATGGTGATGGGCGGTGACGCCGCGAAGATGGGCATCGGCGTGATCACCGACGACCGCATGAAGAAGACCTACGACATGATGGTGGCGATGAAGCTGCTGGACTCGACGAAGGTCGACCTGAGGAAGACCTACACGACGGAATTCGTGCGCAACCTGCGCGTGATGCCCTGAATCCCGGGAACCTCTCGGTCTCAACCCCCCTCCTGAACGCATGAGCGACATCCCGGCCGTCGAGGTCCTCTCGGTAGAGAAGACCTACCCCAACGGGACGCAGGCCCTCCTGCCCGTGAACCTCACGGTGCAGGAGGGGGAGTTCATCACCCTTCTCGGGCCGTCTGGGTGCGGCAAGAGCACGCTGCTGAAGATGGTGGCGGGCCTGCTCGGGCCGAGTGATGGGCGGCTGCTGCTGTGGCGCAAGCCGGTCGCCGAGGTGGAGTCCACCGGCCACCGGCTCAGTTTCGTGTTCCAGGAGGCCACGCTGATGCCTTGGGCCAGCGTGATGGCCAACGTGCGCCTGCCGCTGGACTTGTCCGGCGTGCCCCGCGCCAGCGCCGAGGCGCGTGTGCGCGACGCACTCAAGATGGTGGGCCTCGAGAAGTTCGAGACACACCTGCCGCGCGAGCTCTCCGGCGGCATGCAGATGCGCGTGTCGATCGCGCGCGGTCTCGTCACCGAGCCCACGCTGCTGCTCATGGACGAGCCCTTCGGCGCGCTCGACGAGATCACCCGCAACCGGCTGGACAGCGACCTGCTCGATCTGTGGCGCAGCAAGAAGCTCACCGTCATCTTCGTCACGCACTCGATCTACGAGGCGGTGTACCTCTCCAACCGGGTTGTCGTGATGGCGGCCAGGCCCGGGCGCATCGTCGACGAGGTGCGCATCGACGAACCCTACCCCCGCGGGGCCGACTTCCGCGTCTCCACCGCCTTCAGCCAGTACGCCAAGCGCCTGCAGGACAGCCTGTTGCGCGCCAGCGGCACGCTGGAGGACGAAGCCCTTGCCTGACATGAAACCCGAAGTCCAGCGCATCGTCTTTCCGACCCTCGTGGCCATCGTGCTGCTGGCCCTGTGGCAGGGGCTGGTGGTGGCCTTCAAGGTGCCGCACTATCTGGTGCCTTCGCCGGCCCGCGTGGCCCAGGTGATGGTGTCCGATGCCGGGCTGCTCTTCGGGGCGCTCTACAACACGCTGAAGATCACCGTGCTGTCCTTCCTGGTGGCCGTGGTGCTCGGCGTGATCGTGGCCTTCACCTTCGTGCAAAGCCGCATCATCGAGACGGCCTTCTTTCCCTACGCCGTGCTGCTGCAGGTCACGCCCGTGGTGGCCATCGCCCCGCTCATCATCATCTGGGTGAAGGACCCCATCGCCTCGCTCGTGATCTGCGCGACGCTCGTGGCGCTCTTTCCGATCATCGCCAACACGACGCTCGGACTGCGCAGCGTCAACCCGGGGCTCCTGGCCTACTTCAGGCTCAACCGCGCCTCGCGCATGCAGGTGCTGTTTCGCCTGCGGGTGCCCTCGGCGCTGCCCTACTTCTTCGGGGGCCTGCGCATCAGCTCCGGCCTGGCGCTGATCGGCGCGGTGGTGGCCGAGTTCGTGGCCGGCACCGGCGGAACCGGCACGGGTTTGGCCTACCAAATCCTGCAGGCGGGCTACCAGCTCAACATCCCGCGCATGTTCGCGGCGCTGCTGCTCATCACGGTCACGGGCGTGCTGCTCTTTGCCCTGATGTCGGTGCTTTCCAAGCGGGCCCTGGGCAGCTGGCACGAGAGCGAGACCGCGCATGACTGAACTGCTGGTGCGAGGCGCCTCGCACCTGCTGACGGGCCTGGCGGGCGAGGCAGCCCGCGCGCGCCAGGGCTGCGACGTGCGCATCCGTGGCGGCCTCGTGGCCGCCATCGGCACGCTCGCACCCGAGCCGGGCGAGCGCGTGCTCGATGCCAGCGGCTGCGTGATCTACCCGGGCTGGGTCAACACCCACCACCATCTCTTCCAGAGCCTGCTCAAGGGCATCCCGGCGGGCCTGGACATGCAGCTCGTGCCGTGGCTGGCGGCCGTGCCCGTGCGCTACCGGCGCCACTTCGACCACGACGCGGCGCTGCGGCTGGCCGCGCGCGTGGGCCTGGTGGAGCTGCTGCTGTCGGGCTGCACCACGGTGGCCGACCACCAGTACCACTACTGGCCCGGCATGCCCTTCGACGCCTCGCAGGCCATCTTCGAGGAGGCCGAGCACCTGGGCCTGCGCATGGTGCTGTGCCGGGGCGGGCAGACGCAGGCGCGCGCCATGACCGACGAGGCCGCCCCGCCGCAGGTCGCCCCCGAAACGCTCGACGGGTTTCTCGCGAGCATCGAGCGCGACGTGCAGCGTTTCCACGATCCTTCCCCGATGGCGATGCGCCGCGTGGTGAGCGCCATTACCACACCGAACTGGAGCTGCCGCCCGCACGAGCTCCTCGAGATGGCGCGCCAGGCGCGGCGGCTGGGCATCCGGATGCACAGCCATTTGAGCGAGACCTACGACTACGTGCGCTGGGCGCGCGAGGTGCGCGGCTGCACGCCGATGCAGTTCGTGGCCGAACACGAGTGGGTGGGCGAGGATGTGTGGTACGCCCACATGGTGCACCTGGACGACGGTGACCTCGATCTGTGCGCGCGCACGCGCACCGGCATCGCGCACTGCCCGCAGAGCAATGCGCGCCTGGGTTCGGGCATCGCCCGCATCCCCGAGGCGTTGGCCCGCGGCGTACCGGTGGGCCTGGCGGTGGACGGCGCAGCCTCCAACGAGGCCGCCGACATGCTCAGCGAGGCGCACGCCTGCTGGCTGCTGCACCGCGCCGACCCGCGCGCGGGCGAGCGGCCCGATGCGCACGCCCACCCGAGCCGCGTGGCGCAACCCGGCGGGCACGCCAGCGCCATGCGGGTGGAAGATGTCGTGCACATCGGCACGGCCGGCGGCGCCGCGCTGCTCGGCCTGAACCGCGTGGGCACGCTGGAGGTGGGCCAGGCAGCGGACCTCGCCGTCTACGACCTCGACCAGCCCCGCCACTTCGGCCTGCACGACCCGGCCATCGGCCCGGTGGCCAGCGGCGGTCGCACGGCCTTGCGCGCCGTGCTGGTCCAAGGCCGCGTCGTGCTGGAGAACGACACCCTCCCAGGCCTCGACCTGGCGCAACTGCGCCACGAGGCCCAGACCTTCGTCCAAGGCATCCTGAACAGTCCATGAGCTTCGATTCCGCCCACGTCAAGGCCGCCACGGCCGATGTCGCCCGCAACCTGTCTGCGATCGAGTGGATCACCGACGCGCGGCTGGAGCGCCTGAGCCAGGACTTCTACTGGTTCAGCCCCGTGCTCAAGCGTCAGCTCGAGCACCTGCGCGCCGATGCCGTGGCCCGGCCCAAGACGGAAGACGAGATCCGCGCCGTCGTGGCCGCCTGCGCCGCCGCGCGCCTGCCCCTGACGGTGCGTGGCAGCGGCACGGGCAACTACGGCCAGAGCATGCCGCTCTTCGGTGGCGTGGTGCTCGACCTCTCGGCCTACAACCGCCTGCTGTGGTCGCGCGACGGCGTGGCGCGCGCGCAAGCCGGCATCCGCATGATGGACATGGACCGCCAGCTGCAGGCCGCACCCGAGGGTGCCCTCGGCTGGGAGCTGCGCTGCGTGCCCTCCACCTACCGCGCCGCCACGCTCGGGGGCCTGTACGGCGGGGGCTTCGGCGGGATCGGCTCGATCAACCACGGGCCGCTGGCCTCCACCGGGAACGTGCTGGGTGTGCGCGCCATGACGATCGAGCCCGAGCCCAAGGCGGTGGAGCTGCGCGCGCCTGAGGCGCTGCTGCTGCACCACGTGTACGGCACCAACGGCCTCGTGCTCGAGCTCGAGGTGGGGCTGGCCCCGGCGCATGCCTGGCTCGAGTCGATCGTGTGCTTCGAGGATTTCGATGCGGCCATCGGCTTTGGCGATGCACTGGCCAGCGCGCCGGGGGTGCTGAAGAAGAGCGTCACGCTGCTGGCCGCTCCGATCCCGGACATCCTGATGCAGGCCTCGCCTCCGATCGCCGGACAGATGGGAGCCGGCTCCCACGCGGTGTTCGTCGCCGTGGCCCCTGGCAGCGAGCCGGCGATGCTGCAGCTCGTGGGCGAGTGGGGCGGCCGCGTGACGCTGCGCCGTACCGCCGAAGAGGTGCGCCGCACCAACCGCACGATCCTCGAGTACACCTGGAACCACACCACGCTGCACGCGCTGAAGGTCGACAAGACCCTCACCTACATCCAGAGCGGCTTCGAGGCGGGCCGCCACGTCGAGCAGGCGAAGAAGCTGCGCCAGGCGCTGGGCGACGAGGTGCTCGTGCACCTGGAGTTCATTCGTACCAAGGAAGGGGCGATGAACTGCTCGGGGCTGCAGCTCGTGCGCTACACCACCGACGAGCGCCTGAACGAGATCATGCAGATCCACCGCGACCACGGCGTCTACATCGCCAACCCGCACGTCTATATCGTCGAAGACGGCAAGCAGGGCCAGATCAACCCCGACGTGGTGGCCACCAAGATGCGCTTCGACCCGATGGGCCTGCTCAACCCGGGCAAGCTGCGCGGCTGGGAGGAGCGCGAACGCATCATGGCAGACGTCGCAGCCGGGCGCGTGTCGCTGGCCACGCTGCCGAGTTTCTAAATCCGGGCCGATGGCCCGACCACCTCCGGAGAGATCCTCATGACCTTGACTTCGACCCCGCTGCGCTCCCGCCTGGCCGTGGCCGCTGCACTGCTCGCCGCCTGCGCCGGCGCGTCGGCCCAGACCCCCTTCACCTACATCACCAACTGGTATGCGCAGGCCGAGCACGGTGGCTACTACCAGGCCCTGGCCACCGGGCTGTACAAGAAGTACGGCCTGGACGTGACCATCCGCATGGGCGGGCCGCAGGTCAACATCTACCAGATCATGGCCGCGGGGCAGGGCGACTGCGTGATGGCCTCCTCCGATCTGCAGGCCATCCAGGTACGCGAGGGCGGCGTGCCCGTGACCACCGTGGCCGCCTTCTTCCAGAAGGACCCGCAGGTGCTGATCGCGCATGAAGGCGTCAAGGGTTTCGAGGACATGAAGGGCAAGACGATCCTCATCGGCTCCGGGGCGCATCGTGGCTACTGGCCGTGGCTGAAGGCCAAGTACGGCTTCACCGATGCGCAGGCCCGGCCCTACACCTTCAACATCCAGCCCTTCATGGCCGACAAGAACCTGGTGCAGCAGGGCTACCTCACGAGCGAGCCCTTCGCGATCCAGCGAGCCGGCGGCAAGGCCACCGCCTTCATGTTCAGCGACTTCGGCTACCCGGCCTACTCCAACACCGTCACCTGCATGGACAAGACGCTCAAGGACAAGGAAAAGGCAGTGGCCGCCTTCGTGCGCGCCAGCGCCGAGGGCTGGAAGAGCTACTTCGCCGACCCCGCGCCGGGCAACGCCCTCATCAAGAAGGACAACCCCAACATGTCCGACGAGCAGCTCGCCTACAGCCACGCCAAGCTCAAGGAGATGGGCATCGTGGCCGGCGGTGATGCGGCGCGCCTGGGCATCGGCACCATCACCGACGCGCGTGCCAAGGCCACCTTCGACTTCGCCGTGTCGGCCAAGCTGATCGACCCGGCCAAGGTGGAACTGGCCAAGACCTACACGACGCAGTACATCCGCGACGTGAAGGTATTGCCCTGAGGCGCCGCGCGTGAACGCACCCCAGCGCCTGCGGCCCGACCCGGCCGCCCTGCAGGCCGTGCAGGCCGAGCTCGGCGGCCTGGATTGCATCACCGACGCCGAGCGCCTGGCGCGGCTGTCCCAGGATTTTTCCTGGTTCAGCCCCGTGCTCAAGCGCCAGCTCGAGGGCGCGCGGGCCGACCTGTGCGTGCGCCCGCGCACCGAAGCCGACATCGCGCGCGTGGTGGGTGCCTGCGCGCGCCACCGCGTGCCCATCACGGTGCGCGGCGCGGCCACGGGCAACTACGGCCAGATCGTGCCGCTGCAAGGCGGCGTGCTGCTCGACCTGAGCGGCTACAACGCCTTCGGCTGGGTGCGCGGCGGCGTGGGCCGGGCCCAGGCCGGCATCCGCCTGAGCGAATTCGACCGCCAGGCCCAGCCCCTGGGCTGGGAGCTGCGCTGGCTGCCTTCCACCTTCCGGGCTGCCACGCTTGGGGGGCTATATGGCGGGGGCTTCGGCGGCGCGGGCTCGATCACCTATGGCCCGATCGCCAGCGCCGGCAACGTGATCGGCGCGCGCGTGATGTCGGTGGAGCCCGAGCCGCGCGTGGAGGAACTGCGCGGGGCGGAGGCCATGCTCGTGCATCACAAGTGGGGCACCAACGGCATCGTGCTCGAGCTCGAGGTGGCGCTGGCCCCAGCCTGGCCGTGGCTCGAGCTGATCGCCACCTTCGAGGATTTCGGTGCCGCCTTCGACTGCTGCCACGCCCTCAACGGGCAGTCGCCGGGCATCGTGAAGAAGGAGATCGCGCTGCTGGCCGACCCGATCCCGCGCTACTTCACGGGGCTGGCCGAGCACCTGCCGGCCGGGCGCCACGCGGTGCTGCTGATCGTGGCGGAGTCCTCCGAGACTGCGGTGCGCGACCTGGTCGCGGCGCATGGCGGCACGCTCACCTATCGGCAGGATGCCGCGCAGGTGGCCTCGACGAACCGCACCCTGCTCGAATACTGCTGGAACCACACCACCTTGCAGGCCCTGAAGGTGGACAAGACGCTCACCTACATCCAGAGCCGCTTCGACCCCGTGCGCCAGCGCGAGCAGGTGCTGGCCCTGCACGAGCTGCTCTCGCCCGAGGTGATGATGCACGTGGAGTTCATCCGCCTGACCAGCGGCGCCCACACCTGCAGCGGGCTGCAGATCGTGCGCTACAGCGACGATGCGCGGCTCGAGCAGATCATGCAGACCTTCCGCGACCACGGTGCGACCATCAACAATCCGCACGTGCACATCCTCGAAGACGGCGGCAAGCTGCGCGACATGGACCGCGCCGCCCTGTCGGCCGCGCAGCGCAT
>JBJTVI010000370.1:0-7931 GCA_046081145.1 Rubrivivax sp. | reverse complement strand
CGGCTGGCTCGATGAGCTGCTGATGCGCCTGACCGATTTCTTCCTCACCATCCCCTCCTTCGTGCTGGCCGTGGTGCTGGTGGCCATCTTCTCGCCCACGCTCACCTCGGTGACGCTGGCCATCGCGCTCGTGTCATGGCCTTCGGTGGCCCGTCTGGTGCGTGGCGAGTTCCTGAACCAGCGCTCGCGCGAGTACGTGCAGGCCTGCCGCGCCATCGGCATGCCCGACTCCCAGATCATCTTCGTCCACATCCTGCCCAATGCGCTGCCCCCGGTGGTGGTGGTGTCCTCGCTCATGGTGGCCACTGCCATCCTGACCGAGTCGGGCCTGTCCTTCCTGGGCCTGTCCGACCCGAACTTCGTCTCCTGGGGTTACATGATCGGCGTCGCCCGATCCTCGTTGCGCACGGCCTGGTGGATGGTGGCCATTCCCGGCCTGACCATCGTCATCACCGTGCTGGCCATCAACCTGGTGGGCGAAGGCATCAACGACGCCCTGAACCCGAGGCTCAAGCAGCGATGAGTGCGTTGCTGGACGTGCAGGGCCTGGAGGTGGAGTACCGCACGCGGCAGGGCCCGCTGCGCGCGGTCGATGGCCTGAGCTTCACCCTCCAGCCGGGCGAGACGCTGGCGCTGGTGGGCGAGTCGGGCTGCGGCAAGAGCACGGCGGCCCTGGCGCTGATGCGGCTGGCCTCCTCTGCGCAGGCCCGCATCGGCGGTCGCGCCCTGCTGCTCGAGGGAGAAGATCTGCTGCAGGCGAACGATGCCCGGATGCGGGAGCTGCGCGGTGGGCGCATGGCCATGATCTTCCAGGACCCTTCCATGTACCTCAACCCGGTCTACACGGTGGGCGACCAGATCGTGGAGGCCATCCGGCTGCACCAGAGCGTGTCGAGCGAAGCGGCGCGCCGTCAGGCCGTCGAACTGCTCGGGCTCGTGGGCGTGCCCGCGCCGGCGCAGCGTGTCGGGCAGTATCCCCATGATCTGTCCGGCGGCATGCGCCAGCGCGTGATGATCGCGATGGCCCTGGCCTGCCAGCCGCGCCTGCTGATTGCCGACGAGCCCACCACGGCGCTGGACGTCACGATCCAGGCGCAGGTGCTCGAGCTCATCGCGCGTCTGAAGCGCCAGCTCGGTATGGCGGTTCTCCTGATCACCCACGACCTGGGCGTGGTGGCCGAGACGGCCGATCGCCTGGTGGTGATGTACGCCGGGCGCAAGGTGGAGGAAGGTTCGGTGGCGGAGGTCTTTGCGCAGCCGCGGCATCCGTACACGCAAGGGCTGCTGCGCGCAGCCAGCTGGTCGCGCCTGCCGGACCGGACGTTCTTCGAGATTGCCGGCACGGTTCCTTCGCTGGCGGCCCTGCCGGCCGGATGCCGTTTCGCGCCGCGCTGCGACCAGGCACAGGAGGCCTGCCGTGCCGCCGCGCCACCCGCTGTGCGGCTCGGGCCCCGCCGAGAGGTGGAGTGCGTGCGCGTGGAGGCCGCGCGATGAACGCCCCGCTGCTGCAGGTGCGCAGCCTCGACATGCGATACCCGCTGCGCCGCGAAGGCCTGTTCGGGTCGAGGCGGGTGCTGCACGCGCTGCAGGACGTGTCGCTCGAGGTGCGGGCGGGGGAGACCGTGGCCCTCGTGGGGGAATCCGGGTGCGGCAAGTCGACGCTCGGCAAGTGCATCCTGCGCCTGGTGGAACCGACGGGTGGCGAGGTGCTCGTGGAGGGCCAGCCCTTTGCCGGGCCCGGCGTTCCCCTCAGGGGGGACCTGCGCGCGCGCATGCAGGTGATCTTCCAGGACCCCTCCGCCAGCCTCAACCCACGCCGCACGGTGGCGCAGTCGGTGGCTGACCCGCTGGCTCAGGCCGGCGTCGGCAGCGCGCAGGAGAGACGCGAGCGGGTGCTCGAGACGCTCGCTCAGGTGGGGCTCGATGCCTCCTTCGCCGATCGCCACCCGCACGAGCTCTCAGGCGGCCAGCGCCAGCGCGTGGCGATCGCCCGCGCCATCGTGATGCGCCCTCAGCTGATCGTGTGCGACGAGCCCATCTCCTCGCTGGACATCTCCATCCAGGCCCAGGTGATCAATCTGCTGTTGCGCCTGCAGCGCGAACTCGGCGTCGCCTATCTCTTCATCACCCATGATCTGCGCCTGGTGCCGCGCATCGCCGACCGGATCGTGGTGATGTACCTCGGTCAGGTGGTGGAAGAGGGGCCCGCCAGCCTCCTGGAGCGCTCGCGTCTGCATCCCTATTCGCAGGCCCTCTTCGGGGCGGTGCCGCGCATCGAGCCGGCCACACCTGAGCGCGTGCCTCGGCGGCTGCTGGAGGGCGAAATCCCGAGCCCGATCGATCCGCCGGCGGGCTGCCGTTTCCATACACGCTGCCCCCACCGTCAGGAACGGTGCACGGTCGAAGCCCCCGCCTTGCGACCGCTGGACGGGCGTCTCGTGCGTTGCCATTTCGCTGGCCATCTCGACTTCCAGGAGCCTGCCTCGTGACTGCCCCAACCCTTGCCATCCCCCAGGGCCTGAGCCCGGATGC
Source organism: Rubrivivax sp. (assembly GCA_046081145.1). Classification (GTDB taxonomy): domain Bacteria; phylum Pseudomonadota; class Gammaproteobacteria; order Burkholderiales; family Burkholderiaceae_C; genus Rubrivivax. Next base: position 5,399 of record JBJTVI010000370.1, on the reverse strand, counting down.
CACGGCCTTCCACGCCCTGTTCGAGCAGGTGGCGGCCATCGGCCGCACGGAGCGCGGCGGGCTCAACCGCCTGGCTGCCAGCATCGAGGAGGGTCAGGCGCGCGATGTGGTGTGCGCCTGGTTGACCGCGCGCGGCTTTGCGCTGCAGACCGACCCCGTGGGCAACGTCTACGCCAGGCTGGCGCTCGCCGGTGGCGGCGCCAGCCCCGAGGCGCCGTGCATCCTCACCGGCTCGCACCTGGACAGCCAGCCGCGAGGCGGTCGCTACGACGGTGCCTACGGCGTCATCGGCGCCTGCGTGGCGGCCGATGCCATCCGCCGCGCGCAGCCCGCAGGCTGCACGCACGACCTGGCAGTGGTCATCTGGACCAACGAGGAGGGGGCCCGCTTCGCACCGAGCATGCTGGGCAGCGGCGTGTATGCCGGCCACTATGAGATGGACTATGCCCTGGCACGGCAGGACGCCCAGGGCCTGAGCGTGCGCGAGGCGCTGCAGGCCATCGGGTACCACGGCAACGGGCAAGGCCCGGCGCACCCGGCCGCCTGCGTGGAGCTGCACATCGAGCAAGGCCCCGAGCTCGAACGGCAGGGCGCGCGCATCGGCGTGGTCGAGGGCAACTGGGGAACGATGAAGTACATCGTCACGTTCCAGGGGGTGGCGGCGCACACCGGCCCCACGCCGATGGCCGAGCGACGTGACGCCCTGCTCGCGGCGGGCCACCTGATCGTGGCCTGTCGTGGCCTGTCCGACCTCACCGGCGGCCGCTTGCTGAGCTCTGTCGGGCGCCTGGACGTGCAACCCAACTCCACCAACGTGGTGGCCGAGTGCGTGCAGCTCTACGCCGAGATGCGGGCCACCGACAACGCCATGCTCGCGCAGGCTTGCGCCGACTTCGAAGGGGCGGTTCGGGAGGCCGCAGACGTGGCCGGCGTGCAGGCGCAGGCCGTGCGCGTCACCGACCGGCCCGCCGGGCTCTTCGATGCAGCCCTGTGCGATCGCATCGAGGTGGCCGCCTCGGCACTCGGCCTGAGCAGCCGGCGCCTGCACACGGTGGCGGGCCATGACGCTGTGTCGATGCGCAGGCGCTGCCCTTCGGGCATGGTGTTCGTGCCCAGCGTCAAGGGCATCAGCCACAACGAGGCCGAGCACACCGACCCTGCCGACCTCGAAGCGGGCACGAAGGTGCTGGCCGCGGTGCTGTGGGGGCTGGTCCACCAGCCCCGGGCCTGAGGGCGGCTCAGCCTCAGGCAGCCGGCGTCCCGTCCGGAATGCCCATTTCCCGCAGGGTGTCGGCCACCGCGGCCACCGCTTGGCGCATCTCGTTGCGGCCGATGGCTCCGATGCAGCCCACACGGAAGGTCTCGATCTGCGTGAGCTTGCCCGGGTAGAGGATGAAGCCGCGTGCCTTGGCGCCCTCGTAGAAACGCTTGAAGTCGTAGGCGGGGTGGGCCGGGGCATGGAAGGTGACGATGATGGGCGCCTGCACGGCCGCGTCCAGGAAGGGCTTGAAGCCGAGCGCGGCCATGCCCTGCACCAGTTCGCGGCAGTTGTCGGTGTAGCGCGCTAGGCGCGCGCTCTGGCCGCCTTCTTCCACGAACTGCTCGATGGCTTCGGCCAGCGCCACCACCACGTGGGTGGGCGGCGTGAAGCGCCACTGGCCGGTCTTGCCCATGTAGACGTGCTGGTCGTGCAGATCCATCGCCAGGCTCTGGCTGTTGCCGGCGCAGGCCTCCAGGATGGCCTGGCGCAGGAACACGAAGCCCATGCCGGGCACGCCCTCCAGGCACTTGCCGCTGGCGGCGATGAGCGCGTCGAAGCGCACCTGGCGCGCATCGATGGGCAGCGCCGCAAAGCTGCTCATCGCGTCCACGATCAGGCCCACGCCGCGGCGCTCGCACACGGCGGCCACCTCAGCCAGCGGGTTCTCCACGCCGGTTCCCGTCTCGCAGTGGATGAGGATGACGTGGGTGAGGCTCGGGTCGGCCGCGAGGTGCGCCTCCACCTGGGCGGCCGAGACGGGCTGGTCCTCCGGCACCGCAAAGACGGTGGCGCGCCGGCCCATCATCTGCGAGAGCTTGGCCGCGCGCTTGCAGTAGGCCCCGTTGTCGGGCACGAGCACGTGGCCGCTGAGCGGCACAACGGTGGCCACCGCGGCCTCGACGCTGAAGGTGCCGCTGCCTTGCAGGGGCACCACCACGTGGGTCTCGTGGCCGTGCACGATGTCGAGCAGCCGCTGGCGCACCTGGGCGGTGACGGCGATGAAGTCGCCGTCCCACGAGCCCCAGTCCTTGAGCATCGCGAGCTTGGTGCGCAGCGTCGTGGTGAGCGGGCCGGGGGTGAGGAGGATGCGGTCGCGGTCCATGGTCGTCGGTGCGTGCTGAGAGGGTGACGCGCTGGCGGGCGCGGGGTCAGGGGCCCAGGGTTCAGGCGTTCAGGCGTTCAGGTTCCGTGCTTCCAGGCCTGCGTGCGCCGCTCCACCAGGCGCGACACGAGCCAGAAGGCGGTGGTGGCCACCGTCGAGGCCGCCACGATCATCACGGCGCAGGCCGAGGCCGCGCCGAGCTCGCCTGCCTCGTCGAGGTTGAGGATGGCAATCGAGGCCACCTTGGTCTCGGGCGAGTACAGGAACACGGCGGCCGAGATCGTCGTCATGGCGTTGACGAAGAAGTAGCGCGCGATGTCCAGCATCGCCGGCGTGCAGATGGGCAGCGTGACGCGGCGCAGCGTCGTCCAGAAGGGCACCTTCAGGGAGGCCGAGACGGCTTCGAACTCGGCGTCCAGCGCCTTGAGCGCCGTGACCGCGGTGAGGTGGCCCGTGGTGTAGAAGTGCACCACCGTGCACACGGTGAGCAGCGTCATCGTGTGGTACAGCCCATGCAGCGGGTTGGACGGTGCGTTGAAGAAGATGTAGCCCAGGCCGAGCACGAGGCCGGGCACGGCCATCGGCAGCATCGCCAGCAGCCGCACGCCGGCGCGCAGCGGCGCCGGGCCGGGGGTCTTCTCCAGCAGGTAGGCGCCGGCGAAGACGAGCGCCGTGCCGAAGAGCGCGGTGCCCGCGGCCATCTGCAGGCTGTTGACGAAGCCCTCGCCGAACTCGGCGTCGAACAGGCCCATCGAATAGTGGCGCAGGCTCGGCGTGAGGTTGTAGGGCCAGAAGCTCGCGAACGAGGCGAAGATGGTCATGCCGATGACGGCCAGCATGAGCAGTGACACCACCAGGCAGTAGCCCGTCATGAGCGCATCGAAGAGCGGTGCGCGCTTCGGGCGCAGCGGCACGGCGCGCGCCGAGAGCATGGCCAGTTGCTTGCGCTGCACGAGGTGGTCCACCGCGAAGGTGAGCACGGCCGGGGCCAGCAGCAGCAGCGCCACCACCGCGCCGCGCTGGAAATCCTGCTGCCCGATGACGAGCTTGAAGACATCGGTGGCCAGCACGTTGAAGTTGCCGCCGATCACCTTCGGGATGCCGAAGTCGGTGATGACGAGCGTGAAGACGACCAGGCTCGCGCTGATGAGGCCGTATTTGGCGCCTGGCAGGGTGATGGTGAGGAACTTGCGCGGCGCGGAGGTGCCCAGCGCATCGGCCGCCTCGTACAGGCGCGAGTCGGCGGCGGCCAGCGCCGTCACCAGGATCATGAGTGCGTGCGGAAAGACGGCGAAGATCTGCGCCAGCACGATGCCTGGCGCGCCGTAGATCTCGTCGATGCCCAGGGCGTTGAGCAGCCCCTTGAGCACGCCCTGGTTGCCGAACCAGTAGATGAGCGAGATGGCCGACAGCAGCGTGGGCGCCAGCAGCGGAGTGAGCGTGATGCCCCGAAAGAGCGCCTTGGCCGGCATGCAGCTGCGCGTGAGCGCGTAGGCGAAGACGAAGGCCGCGGGCACGGCCACGAGGGTGACAACGGCCGACACCCACACGCTGTTCCACAGCGACTGCAGCAACGCAGGCGTGCGCACGTAGGCGGCAAAGTTGCCCAGGCCGGTGACGCCGCCCTTGTCGTCCTGCACCGCCTGCAGCAGGATGGCCAGCAGCGGCGCGGCCAGGAAGGCCGCAAGCAGCAGCGCCACGGCGGCCAGCGCCACCCAGGCCACGCGGTCGCTGGGCGTGGCACGCAGGCGCACGGCGTCGCGCCGGGGCGGCGCAGGGTGCACGGTGCCGGCGGCCGCGGCCGTCATGCGAACAGCCGAAGCCGCTCGGGCAGCAGCCGCATCGGCAGCGTGCGGCCGGGCTCGAGCGCGTGCTCGGAAAGAAAATTCAGCGACAGCACCACCGACAGCCGGTGCTCGCCCAGCGCCGGGCTCGCGACACGCGCCAGGCAGTAGGCGCCCAGGAACTCGATCTTCTCGAGCGTGGCCTCGAAGACGTTGTCGTCACCCGGCGCAATCGGCCGTGCCAGGACGTCCTCCGGGCGCAGGTAGAGCTTGACCTCACGCCCGGCGGGCAGCTCGTGCGGGCAGCGCAGCACGCTGGGGCCCACCTGCACGGCGCCGCCGGCCAGCGTGCGTGCCTCCAGCACGTTGATGCGACCGACGAAATCGGCCACGAAGGGGGTGGCCGGCTCGCGGTAGACCTGCAGCGGCGTGCCCACCTGCTCGATCACGCCGTGGTTCATCACCACGATGCGGTCGGCCACCGAGAGCGCCTCCTCCTGGTCGTGCGTGACCATGATGGTGGTGACGCCGAGCTGGCGCTGCAGGCTGCGGATCTCCTGGCGCAGGTGCACGCGCACGATGGCGTCCAGGGCAGACAGCGGCTCGTCGAGCAGCAGCAGGCCCGGCGAGGTGGCCAGGGCACGGGCGAGCGCGATGCGCTGCTGCTGGCCGCCGGAGAGCTGGGCCGGGAACTTGTGCTCGTTGCCGGGCAGCCCCACGAGGGCCAACAGCTCGGCCACCCGCGCGCGCGCCTGCTCGCGCGGCACCTTGCGGTTCACCAGCCCGTAGGCGACGTTGTCGGCCACCGACAGGTTCGGGAACAACGCGTAGGACTGGAAGACGATGCCGTAGTCGCGCTGCGAGGGCGGGAGCGTGGTGATCTCCCGCCCGGCCTGCCACAGCCGCCCGGCGCTTTGTGCCTCCAGGCCGGCGACGATGCGCAGCAGCGTCGTCTTGCCGCAACCCGAGGGCCCGAGGAAGCAGACGAACTCGCCCTTGTCGATCTCCAGATCGATGCCCCGCAGGGCGGTGAAGGTTCCGAAGTGCTTGTCGATGCCCTGCAGGGTCAGGAAGGCGCCCACGGGCTCGGGCTTACTTCCTGGGCTCGGACTTGGCGTTGTAGCGCTTGGACCACTCGGCCAGGATGCGCTCGCGGTTTTTCGCGGCCCAGCTGAAGTCCATCTTCACGAGGCGCTGCTCGTAGTCCTTCGGGATGTTGGGCAGCGGGTCGGCCACGCCGGGCTGGGCGGTG
>JBJTVI010000369.1:0-2286 GCA_046081145.1 Rubrivivax sp. | reverse complement strand
CGGGCACTTGCAGGCCAGGAAGTCCTCGCGCCTGTTCAGCGGGTTGCCGCTGCCGTCGGGGATGCAATCTTCCGGCAGCACCACGGGCAGGTCGGCCTCGGGCACCGGCACCGCCCCGTGCTCGGGGCAGTGGATGATCGGAATCGGGGTGCCCCAGTAGCGCTGGCGGCTCACGCCCCAGTCGCGCAGCCGCCAGGTCGTCTTCTTCTCCCCCAGGCCCCGCGCGGCCAGTTCGCGCGCGATCGCGTCCACCGCGGCGGCGTAGCCCAGGCCACTGTAGGAGCCCGAGTTGATGACCACCCCGCGCGCCTTGTCGGCGTACCACTCCTGCCAGCGCGCGTAGTCGTAGTGCGGCTCCCCGTCGACCTGCACCACCTGCACGATCGGGATGCCGTACTTCAGCGCGAAGGCGAAGTCGCGCTCGTCGTGGCCGGGCACGCCCATCACGGCCCCGTCGCCGTAGCCCATGAGCACGTAGTTGCCCACCCACACGTCCACCGGCTCACCCGTGAGCGGGTGCGTCACCTGCAGCCCCGTGCGCACGCCCTTCTTCTCCTGGGTGGCCAGTTCGGCCTCGGTGGTGCAGCCTGCCTTGCACGCTTCGATGAAGGCCGCCACCTCGCCCGAGCCGCGCGCCGCGTGGGCCGCCAGCGGGTGCTCGGGAGCCACCGCGCAGAAGGTCACGCCCATGATGGTGTCGGCGCGCGTGGTGAAGACGTACAGCCGCCCGTCCTGCACGGGCGCGCCCGAGGCGTCGCGGATGTCATGTGGGAAGGCGAACCGCACGCCCTCGCTGCGGCCGATCCAGTTCTCCTGCATCAGCTTCACGCGCTCGGGCCAGCCGGGCAGGTGGTGCTGCACGTGCTCGAGGAGTTCCTGCGCGTACTGCGTGATCTTCAGGTAGTAGCCCGGGATCTCGCGCTTTTCCACCAGTGCCCCCGAGCGCCAGCCGCGCCCGTCGATCACCTGTTCGTTGGCCAGCACGGTCTGGTCCACCGGGTCCCAGTTCACCACCTGTGTGCGCCGCTCGGCGATGCCCGCCTCGAGCATCTTCAGGAACAGCCACTGGTTCCACTTGTAGTAGTCCGGCGAGCAGGTCGCCACCTCGCGCGACCAGTCGATGGCCAGGCCCATGGCCTGCATCTGCCCCTTCATGTGGGCGATGTTCGAGTAGGTCCACTGCGCGGGCGGGACCTTGTTCTTCATCGCCGCGTTCTCCGCCGGCAGCCCGAAGGCATCCCAGCCCATCGGCATGAGCACGTTGTAGCCCTTCATCCGCAGATGACGGGTCAGCATGTCGTTGATGGTGTAGTTGCGCACATGCCCCATGTGCAGCTTGCCGCTGGGGTAGGGCAGCATGGAGCAGGCGTAGAACTTGGGGCGCGAGCTGTCCTCGACGACGCGGTAGGCGTCGGTCGCGTTCCAGTGGGCGTGCGCGGCGGCTTCGACTTCGGCGGGAACGTACTTTTCGTTCATCCGCCGATTGTAGGAGGGGCTATCTCGCGGGGGCCGCCGGCGCGCCCGGGCCACGTGCCTCGGTGACGAAGCCGATGCGGCGCAGGCCGGCCTCCTGCACCAGGCCGATGAGCTCGGCCACGCGGCCATAGGGGACCCGGCTGTCGGCGCGCAGCTGCACCTCGGTGGCCGGGTTGGCGCGTGCGGCCTGGCGCGCACGCTCGGCGAGTGCGGTGGCCTCCACGGGGGCGTCGCCCAGGTACAGGCGCCCGTTCTCGTCGATGGCAATCGCGATCGACTGCAGGGCATCGCTCGGGGCGGCCGCGTCGGCGCGTGGCAGGTCCAGCCGCAGGCTCGTGGCCATGAGCGGGGCCGAAACGATGAAGATCACCAGCAGCACGAGCATCACGTCGATGAGCGGCGTCATGTTGATGTCGCTCATCGGGGGCTGCCCGCTGCGCGCGCCCAGGCGGCCGAAGCTCATGATCGGGGCGCGCCGCGGCGCGCGGCGAGCTCGAACTCGCGCAGGTCGTGGGCCAGGCCCTCGAGCCGCGCCTCGCAGGCGCCCACCCACTTGCCGAAGAGGTTGTAGGCGAGCACGGCCGGGATGGCCACGGCCAGGCCGGCGGCCGTCATCACGAGGGCCTCGCCCACCGGGCCCGAGACCCGGTCGATGGTGAAGGCGCCGGCCGCGCCGATCGCCGCGAGCGCCTGGTAGATGCCCCACACGGTGCCGAACAGCCCGACGAAGGGCGAGGTGCTGCCGATGGAGGCGAGCAGCACCTGGCCGAACTGCAGCGTGGCCAGGCTCGCCTGCAGCGCATCGCGCAG
>JBJTVI010000368.1:0-6043 GCA_046081145.1 Rubrivivax sp. | reverse complement strand
GGTCGGCCGGGTAGGTGATGTCCTCGAGCCGTCGGCCGACCAGTTCGTCCTCGGTGTAGCCGAGCATGGCGCAGACGGCCGGGTTGACCTTCAGGAAGGTTCGCCGCACCGGGTCCATCTGCGCAATGCCCACCGGCGCGTTCCTGAAGATCGCCTGGTACTCGGCGCCGATCATGGAGAGGGCCTGCTCGGCCTGCGCGCGCTCGATGGCCTGGGCTGCGTGCTCGGTCAGCAGGTCCAGCACCTTCAGGGTCTTGGCATCCAGACCATGAGCGGCACGGTAGTGCGTGGAGAACATCCCCAGCAGTTGTCCCGATCGGGCGCGTACAGTGGTGGACGGCACGGCACGGATCCCCGCCTTGACCATCGTCTCCCTGTCCGCCGGGTTGGCGAAGACCGGGCTCGTCAGCACATCCTCCACGATGACGCGACCACCGTTGGCCAGCGCGGCGCCACAGGCGCCGTGCCCGTCACCGGCGGCCGTCTGCCAGAAGTCGATCGACCAGCTCTCGAACCCGAGGTAGGTGACGATCTTCAGATGTCCTGCGTCATCGAGCAGTTGAATGTTCCCGAAGTCGGACTCCGCCACGGTCACCGCGGTTTGCAGGATGTGCTGCAGCTGGGTCTTCAGGCCAGGCGATTGTTCGACCAGCCTGGCCGTGGGGTGCAGGTCGACGCTCGTTGGGCTCACGGCGGCTTCCTGTCGCATCGGGCCAGGTCAGGACTGGCAGCGACCCCCGGGACCTGCCGGGGGGCGTGGGTCGGGCTGCTGGCGTGTTGGCCGAAATGGTAGCGTCCGATCTCCTTGCCGGCCATCGATCCTGGGGCCGCGGCCTGCCCGTCGCAAACCTGCACGGATGGCGACAGGGGTTACAGTGGGTTCGAGGACGAACGAATGACCCGCATGCCCCCACCCACCCCCCGCACGGGCCCGCACCGCGTGCTCATCGTCGGAGGCGGTGCCAGCGGCCTGGAGCTCGCCACGCGGCTGGGGGACACGCTCGCGCGCAAGGGCAGGGTGCAGGTGACCCTCGTCGACAAGAACCGGACGCACACCTGGAAGCCCAAGCTGCACGAGATCGCCGCCGGCAGCATGGATCTCGGCCTGCACGAGGTGGATTACCTGGCGCAGGCGCACTGGCACGGGTTTCACTTTCGCCTGGGCGAGTTGTGCGGTCTGGACCGCGCGCAGCGCCAGGTGCAGCTGAAGGCCTGCCTGGACGAGCGCGGCCGGGAGATCGTGCCGGCCTCGGTGCTGCCCTACGACACCCTGGTGCTGGCCGTGGGCAGCCTGAGCAACGACTTCGGCACGCCCGGTGTGCGCGAGCACGCCATGCGGCTGGAGTCGCAGGCCGATGCCAAGGCCTTCCACGCCCGCCTCATCAACGCCTGCCTGCGCGCGCAGATGCAGGCCGCCCCGGTGCAGACCGGCCAGCTGCACGTGGCCATCATCGGCGCCGGCGCCACGGGCGTCGAGCTCGCGGCGGAGCTGCACCGTTCGCTGCGCGAGGTGGTCTCCTACGGGCTGGACCGCATCGACACCGGCCGTGACCTGAAAGTGATGGTGATCGAGGCGGCCGATCGCATCCTGCCTGTGTTGCCCGAGCGCCTGTCGGCCGCGACGACCCGCCTGCTGCGCCGCCTGGGCGTGGAGGTGCTGACGCGCGCGCGGGTGCTCGAAGTCACGGCCACGGGTGTGCGCCTGGAAGACGGCCGGGAGCTGCCCGCGGAGCTGGTGGTGTGGGCCGCCGGCGTCACGGGTGCCGATTTCCTGCGCGAGCTGGGCGGCCTGGAGAACAACCGCCTGAACCAGCTCGTGGTGGCGCCCACGCTGCAGACCACGCGTGACCCCGACGTGTTCGCCCTGGGCGATTGCGCGGCCTGCCCCTGGCCGGAGGCCGGGGCCGGTCGCCCCTCCATTTGCCGCCGCGCGCCCAGGCGGCGCACCAGCAGGCCAACCACATGCTCGGCCAGATCCGGCGCCGCCTGGCCGGACGCGCGCTCGAGCCCTATCGCTACCGCGATTTCGGGTCCCTCGTCTCGCTCGGGCGGTACAGCACCGTGGGCAGCATGTTGGGCGGGCTGATCGGCGGCAGCATGATGATCGAAGGCGCATTCGCCAAGCTCATGTACGTGTCGCTGTACAAGAAGCACGAACTGGCCCTGCACGGCTGGGTGAAGGTGGCGCTCGATACGCTCGCACGCCTGATCACGCGGCGCACCGAGCCGCACGTGAAGCTGCACTGAACCCGCCCCGAACCGACTGCGAACGGCTGAGCCCATCATGTCCAGCAGCGCACCGTGGGTGCTCACCCAGATCCAGGTGGTGGCTGAGGCCGCCGCCACGGTGGCCTTCGCGGTCTCGGGCGTGATCGAAGGCGCGCGCAAGCGGCTCGATGCCGTGGGCATCTGCGTCGTGGGGGGCCTGGCGGCCTTCGGCGGGGGCACGCTGCGTGACGTGCTGATGGACCGGCGGCCGCTTTTCTGGGTGGAACATTCCGGTTGGCTGTGGGCCACGCTGGCGGTGTGCGTGGGGGCGCTCTTCTTCATGCGCGCACGCCACCTCGAGCCCACCGAGCGCGCCATGCAGTGGCCCGATGCGGTAGGGTTGGGCCTGTTCACGGCCAGCGGCACGCAGATCGCGCTCGATGGCGGCATGCCCGGGATCGTTGCCGTGCTCTTCGGCATGGTCACGGCGGTGTTCGGCGGCGTGCTGCGCGACATCGTGTGCAACGAGATCCCGCGCGCCTTCAGCGACCACCGGCCCTATGCCATCTGTTCCTTCCTGGGTGGCTGGGTGCTGGTGGCCTGCTACACCGCGGCGCTGCCGCAGTGGGTGGCGATGGTGCTGGCCGCCTGCGTAGCCTCGGGGCTGCGCGCGTTGGCCATCGTGCTCGACTGGCGGCTGCCGGCCTGGCGCGCGGCGGTGAGGTGAGCCAGGGGCTGCCGCCCGGGTTTCGGGCGCTCGTCATCGGGTCGGGCGGGGCCATCGGCTCGGCCTTTGCCGAGGTGCTGGGTGCCGACCCTTCATGCGTGGCCGTGCACCGGCTGAGCCGCAGCGGCGACCCGCCGATCGACTACGCCCGCCCGGAGACGGTGGCGGCGGCTGCCGAGGCCCTGCGTGCCTACGCACCTTGGCATGTGGTGATCGTGGCCACCGGTGTGCTGCACACGCCGCGGGCTCGCCCCGAGAAGCGCCTGGCGGAGCTGGAGTTTTCCGCCATGGAGGAGTTGTTTCGCCTCAACACCTTCGGGCCTGCGCTGGTGCTTCGGCACTTCGCGCCGCTGCTGGACCGGCAGTGCGGCCGGATGGCTTTGATCTCGGCCAAGGTCGGCAGCATCGGCGACAACCGGCTCGGAGGCTGGGCCTCCTACCGAGCTTCCAAGGCGGCGCTCAACATGCTCGTGAAGACGGCCTCGATCGAGCTGAGCCGCACGCATCCGGGCGCCGTGGTGGTGGCACTGCACCCGGGCACCGTGAAGTCGGCGCTATCGCGGCCCTTTCGCGGCGACGAGATCGGACGCGAGCCGGCGCAGGCGGCGGCAGAGATGTGGCGCGTGCTGCAGGCGCTTCAGGCCGAGGACAGCGGGAGCTTCGTGGCCTACGACGGGGAGCGCCTGCCCTGGTGAGCCGGTGCGCGCGTCAACGCACGTCAACGCGCGTCGTGCGAGTGGATCTGCAGCGCCTCCAGGAACCGCGACACGAGGTTGTAGCCCGCCACGGTTGCCACCAACTCCACCGTCTGGCGCTCGCCCAGGTCGGCGCGCACGGCCTGCAGCAGCGCCTCGTCGAAGTGGATCTCGCGCGTGATGGCGTCGGTCAGGCGCAGCACGCGCTGCTGGGCGGGGGTGAAGGTGGTGCTCGCCTCCCAGTCGGGCAGCGCGTCGAGCTGCTCGGGAGCGAGCCCCTCACGCAGCGCGATCGGCCGGTGCTGCTCGGCTTCGTAGGGCGCGCCGTTCAGGTGGGCGATGCGCATGATCACGAGCTCGCGCAGGTCCCCGGGCAGATCCAGGCGCTGGCGCAGGGCGGTGAAGAAGGCGAGCCAGCCCTGGGCCAGCGGCGGGCTGTGCAGCAGCATCTGGTACAGGTGCAGGACGCTGCCGCGCTCGGCGGTGATGCGCTCGACGAGCGGCTGCAGCGCGGGGTCGTCCAGGCTGGCGTAGGGCAGGCGGGCCATGAGCGTTGCAGCGACGTGCGCGGTGGTGAGGCGGCTGATGCTAAGGTATGGGCCGATTCGGGTGCCGGGCTCTTCATGCCACGACACGCTGCGGGGTCGGCCGCGCGCAGGGGCCCGCCGGGCGGTGACAATCACGCCTTCATCCCAGCCGCCCGACTGCCATGAGCCTAAGCGCCGCCCACCTGGAGATCCGCCACCACGAGTTGCGCAAGTCGCGCCTGACGATGGTCGACGGCAACCTCGCCGGCAACCTGCGCAGCGTCACCGCTGGTGTGAGCGCCCGCGCTTACGTCGACGGCTACTGGGGCTTTGCCTCGGCGCCGGCCGATGGTGCCGAAGTGTCCGCGCGCGTGCAGCGTGAGGCGCTGGCCAACGCGCGGGCGATGGCGGGCTTTGGCCCGCGCACGGCGCTGGCCCTGCCGGGGTCGCATCACGTGGGTGAGCAGCGCCGCGCGGGTGGCGCGCCCATGGCTGCCGCGCACGTCACCGCCCGCATGGCCGAGCTGCACGCCTGGTGCATGGCGCGCTACCCCGCGCTCAAGAGCACGCGCGTGATGGTGACCGACGAGGACCACGTCAAGCAGCTGCACACCGAGGGCGGCGCGCGGGCCCTGGCGCGCATCCAGCGCGCAGCCGTCTACGTGGTGATGGTGGGCGAAGACGCCCAGGGCGAGCCCATCGAGCTGATGGAAGTCGTCTCGGGCATCGGGAGCCTGGCCGACATCGACTGGACGGTGGAGACGCTCGCGCCGAAGCTCGAGGTGCTGCACGGCCACCTGCAGGCCAAGCGCCACGCGGTGGCGGCGCGCGGAGGCGAGCAGACGGTGGTGCTCTCGGCCGACCTCGCTGGCATGCTCGCGCACGAGGCCATGGGCCACCCCTGCGAGGCGGATTCGGTGCTGGCCGGCGCCGTCACGGCCGACCTGCGCGGCAAGCGGGTGGCCAGCGACCTGATCTCGATGGTGGACCTGGCGCACCACTACGGCGACGAAGAGGTGATGTGCCCGGTCTACGTCGACGACGAAGGCACGCCTGCGGTGGACGTGACGATGATCGACCGCGGCGTGCTGAGCGGCTTCATGCACAGCCGCGAGACGGCCGCGCGTCTGGGCCTGGCGCCCACGGGCAGTGCGCGCGCCTACGGGCCGGATGACGAGCCGCTGATCCGCATGCGCAACACCGCGATCCTGCCGGGCACGCAGACGCTCGAGCAACTCATCGAAGGCGTGGAGGACGGGTACCTGCTGCTCGACACCGGCAACGGCCAGGCCGATGCCACCACCGAGTTCATGTTCGGCATCAACCTGGGCTACGAGATCCGCGGCGGCAAGCTCGGCCGCGCGATCCGCGACACGACGATCTCCGGCTCGGCGCTGAAGGTGCTGGGGGCGGTGGACGGCGTGGGCAGCGAGATGAAGTGGAGCTGCAACGGCTACTGCGGCAAGAAGCAGCCGATGGTGGTGTCCATGGGCGGGCCGGCGCTGCGCACGCGTGCGCACATGGGGGGCGAGTGATGAGCACCGAAGCCACCGTGTCAGTCCGCGAGGCGGCCGATCTCCCGGCGCTCGCCGAAGGCCTGCTCGAGCGGCTGCGGGCCCGCGGCTTCGCACACGCGCAGGTGCAGGCCGGGGAGGAGCGTCGCTGCGAGCTCACCCTCGCCCACAACGAGCCGAGCCTGCTGCGCAGCAACCTCTCGCGCAAGGTGGCGGCCAGCGCCATCGTCGACGGGCGGCGGGCCTCGACCCAGGGCACCGACCTGAGCGAGGAGGGCCTCTCCCGCCTTGTCGATGAGCTCTGGGGCGCCGCGCAGGCTGCGCCGCAGGACGAGGCCCACGCCGTGTCTTCCGGCCAGCACCTGCAGCTGG
>JBJTVI010000367.1:0-2942 GCA_046081145.1 Rubrivivax sp. | reverse complement strand
GCACCGCCGCCAGCCGCGCGCCCCGCCTGGGCGCCCGCATCCGCCGGTGCGGCCGGTGCCGCCACCCCCCCGGCTGCGGCTGCCGCGACTGCGCACTCGGCCGGCGCCGGCGCGGGTGCGCCCGCAGCGCCGGCCGCAACGGCTGCCGAGCAGCTCACGGTACGACTGGGTCAGGTGGTGACGCAGCACCTGCCCACCTTCAGCGCCCCCACCCGCACCTGGCAGGTCTCGCCCGAGCTGGCCACCGCCATCCAGGCCACGCAGCGCGTGCTCACCGAGCGGGCCGAGCAGGACGCCACCGCGCAGGCCGGGGCCGTCACGCAGACGGCGCTGCTCGAGGAGCTCGGCACGCGCAAGCTGCAGCTCAAGCGCGCCGCCACCTCGCAGGAGGAGCGCGCCACCATCGAGATCGTCGACCTGCTCTTCCAGGCCATCCTCGCCGAGGACCGCATCCCCGCGCAGGTGCGCGTGCTCTTCGCGCGGCTGCAGATGCCGGTGCTGCGGGTGGCCGTCTCCGAGCCCGATTTCTTCGCCACCGCCGACCACCCCGCGCGCCGCCTCATCGACCGCATGGGCGCCTGCGCGATGGGCTTCGACCGCATGGCCGGCGGGCTCGGCGGCGCCCTCGGGCGCGAGATCCGGCGCGTGGTCCAGGTGGTGGAGGCCTACCCGGACACGGGCCGGCGTGTCTTCCAGACCGTGCTCACCGAGTTCGAGACCTTCATCGAGAAGTCGATGCGCGAGCAAAGCGATGCGGCGCGCACCGCCGTCTCGCTGGCCGAGCAGGTCGAGCAGCGCGAGACACTGGTCATCCAGTACACGATCGAGCTGCGCCGCATGCTCGACGCGCTGCCCGTCAACGAGGGGGTGCGTGATTTCCTCTTCCAGGTCTGGGCCGACGTGCTGGCCATCACGAGCCTGCGCCATGGCCCGCAGAGCGAGCCGCTGCAGGCCATGAAGAAGGCCGCCGCCGACCTGATCTGGGCCGCCGGGGCCAAGGCCACGCGCGAGGAGCGTGCCGAGGTCATCCGCCGCCTGCCGCAGCTGCTCAAGGCCGTGCGCGAGGGGATGGACTCCGCCGGCATCGACGTGACGCGCCAGGAGTCGCGCGTGCGCGAGCTCAACAACGCCCTGGCCGCGGCCTTCACGGCCAAGTCGGCCGCGATCTCGCGCGAACGCCTGGCCGATCTCACACGGCGCCTGGAGACCCTCGACGAGCTGCTGCCCGACACCGCGGAACTGCAGATCGAGGACGCCATGATGCTCGACCTGTCCGACCAGGAGTCGGCCGGGCTGGAGGTGGCCAGCGAGCCTGAAGGATCCACGCCCTCGGCGCAGTCGCTGGCGCGCGCCGGCGAGCTGCAGGGGGGCAGCTGGCACCAGTTCGACTTCCGGGGTCGCAGCGAGCCGGTGCAACTGGCCTGGCAGGGCCTGCGCCGGCAGCTGTCGATGTTCGTCTCGGGCAGCGGCCGCTGCGTGCTCGTGCCCCGGCGCGAGCTGGCGCTCTACCTCGAGCGCCAGGCTCTGCGTCCGGCCGAGGAGGAGCCGCTGACGGCGCGCGCCACGCGCAACGTGCTGGCCCGGCTCGACGCGCACCCCGAACTGCTCGGGCCCTGAGCGGGGGCCGGGCGCGGGGCGCCGCTGCGGCGTCGTGCCGCAACGCGGATCAGGGGATCAGGGGATCGGCGTGTCGCCGGCTCAGTGGATGAGCCGGTCCTGCACGTCGACGAAGAGCTCGTCGAGGATGAGCGCGTCGGGCTCTTCGCCCAGGCTCCAGAAGACCATCAGCACGATGACCTTGAGATCCTCGAGCTCGATGGGGCTGCCGCCGCAGGCCAGGGCGCGTTCGATCACGATCTCGCGCATGGGCGGGGGCAGCACGCCGGCAGACTCCAGGAAGCTGATGAAGCCGATGGAATCCTCGCCCAGCTGCTCGCGCTCGGAGTCGGTGTAGATGCGTGTACCCAGCGCGCTCTGGGGCGTGACGTCGTGCTGCGCGGTGACGGCCAGGCCGTCGAGCCAGCTCAGCGCCTCCTGGATCTCCTCGTTCTCGAAACCCACGGCGGTGAGCTTGCGAGCCAGCTGCCGGTGATCGGGGCAGGCGTCGGGCCTCCAGTAGGTTTCGTACAGGTAGACCAGCACATCGAACATGGATTGACTATACCCGAGGGGCGCCTGGCTCAGGCCCGGCCACATCGCTGGAAAAGCCCGCCCGGCATCCGGCTCACGTGCCCATCGAGCTCGAGCTCCAGCAGCCTGGCGGCGAGCTCGGCGCCGGCCCACCCGGTGCGCGCGGCCAGCGCATCGAGATCCACCGGCTCGTGGCCCAGCGCCTCGAGCAGGACCCGCTGCGCGGGGGTGGACGAGCCCCCGCCGACGGGCGCAGAAGACCCCGCGGCAGCCGTGCCCGCTGGCCAGCCCAGCTCGGCGAGCACCTCCTGCGGCTCCTCCACGAGCACTGCTCCCTGCCGGATCAGCGCATGGCAGCCGCGCGACTGGGCCGATTCGATCGAGCCGGGGATCGCGAAGACCTCGCGCCCGGACTCGACGGCCAGGCGCGCCGTGATCAGCGAGCCCGACTGGAGCGCGGCCTCCACCACGAGGGTGCCGCGTGCCAGCCCGGCGATGATGCGGTTGCGCTGCGGAAAGTGCTCGGCCAGCGAGGGCGTGCCCGGGGCGTATTCGGTGACGACCGCGCCGTGGGCGGCGATGCGCTGGGCCAGCTCGCGGTGCCGGCTCGGGTAGACGAGGTCCGGCCCGGTGGCCGTGACGGCCACCGTCGGCCCGCCGCCTTCGAGCGCGCCCTCGTGCGCTGCCGCATCGATGCCGATGGCCAGGCCCGAGACGACCGTCAGGCCTGCCTGAGCGAAGGCGCGGGAGAAGGCGCGCGCGTGGGCGCGCCCGGCTGGCGTGGGCTGGCGGCTGCCCACCACCGCCAGGCA
>JBJTVI010000366.1:0-4901 GCA_046081145.1 Rubrivivax sp. | reverse complement strand
ACCGCGGCCCTTTGGCAAAGCAGCGCCACCGTGGCCACCGTGGGGTGCTTCGTTGCCTTCACCACTGCCATGCTGATGCTGGTGTCGCCCATCAAGCACCTGTCGGATGTGATGGCGCCCATCACGCGCGGGCTGGCCGCGCTCGAGCGCGGGCTGAACCTGATGGCGCACGCGCCGGTCGAGCAAGGCGGCTCGCACGCCGTGGCGCGCTCGCGCGGCGAGATCGAGCTCCAGGGGGTGGGGCTGTTCTACGCGCCGCTGCTCGAGGCGGCAGCGGCAGGCGCCGGGCCGGCCGCTGCCGGCCCTGCCTTGCAGGACATCTGGCTGCACGTGCGCGCCGGCGAGACGGTGGCGCTGGTCGGCCCCTCCGGTGCGGGCAAGACCTCGCTCGTGAACCTGCTGCCGCGCTTTCTCGATCCCACCGCGGGCGAGCTGCGTCTGGACGGGGTGCCGCTGCGCGACTGGGAGCTTGGCGCGCTGCGCCGCCAGTTCGCCTTCGTGAGCCAGGAGGTGGTGCTTTTCAACGACACCGTGGCGGCCAACGTCACATTGGGCGCCGGCGGCGCGGCCGCCGACGGCGCACCGGCAGACCCCGCACGCCTGCAGGCGGCGCTCGAGGGTGCGTACCTGTGGAGCTTCGTCGAGGGCCTGCCGCAAGGTGTGAACACCCCCGTGGGGCACAACGGCAGCCAGCTCTCGGGCGGCCAGCGTCAGCGCCTGGCCATCGCGCGGGCCCTCTACAAGGACGCTCCCCTGCTGATCCTCGACGAGGCCACCTCGGCGCTGGACAGCGAAAGCGAGCGCCACGTGCAGGCGGCGCTGGAGTTGCTCATGAAGGGCCGCACCACGATCGTCATCGCCCACCGCCTGTCCACCATCGAGCACGCCGATCGGGTGGTGGTGCTCGAGGCCGGCCGGATCGCCGAGCAGGGCACGCATGCGCAGCTGCTGGCAGCAGGGGGTCTCTACGCCAGGCTGCACGCGATGCAGTTCCGAAGCTGAAAATGCGTGCTGCGCCGCCTGCTCCCCCCTGCCCCGCCCCAGCCCCGAAAGCCCGCCGATGAACGCCCCCACCCCCGCCATCTCGCGCTACCCCGTGCCCGCCCTGGAGGCGCTGCCCGAGGACATCCGCAGCCGCATTCTCGAGGTGCAGGCCAAGGCGGGGTTCGTCCCAAACGTGTTCCTCGCACTCGCCCACCGGCCCGAGGAGTGGCGGGCCTTCGTCGCCTACCACGACGCGCTCATGCTCAAGGAAGGCGGGGGCCTGAGCAAGGGCGAACGCGAGATGATCGTGGTGGCCACTTCGGCGGCCAACGAGTGCCTGTACTGCGTGGTGGCGCATGGCGCGATCCTGCGCATCTACGAGAAGAAGCCGCTGCTGGCCGACCAGGTGGCCACCAACTACCGCAAGGCCGACATCACGCCGCGCCAGCGCGCGATCCTGGACTTCGCGCTCAAGGTGTGCAAGCGCTCGCAGGAGATCGACGAGGCCGACTTCGCAGCCCTGCGCGCGCATGGCCTGACCGATGAGGACGTCTGGGACATCGCGGCCATCACGGGCTTCTTCGGCATGTCCAACCGCCTGGCCAACACCCTGGGCATGCGGCCCAATGAAGAGTTCCATCTGATGGGACGGGTGCCCCGGCGCTGAGGGCGCCGCGCACGGCATCGATGGGCGCCCGGGAAGAGGCCAGCGTGGAGCGTCGCAGCCTGCTCGGAAACGGCCTGGGAGTGGGCCTGGGGATCGGCCTGGGGCTGGCCGGGTCGTGCGCGGCGGCGGGCGCCAACGCTTCGGCCGCCCGGCCGGCCGAGCCCACCCCGGCCAGCCCGGCGGGCCTGAAGGTGCTGCGCATCGTCTCCCCGAGCGAGACGGGCTTCGACCCCGCGCGTGCGGGCGACGTGGCCTCGCTCCTGGTGATCGCCCACGTGTTCGAGCCGCTCTACGGCTACGACCCGCTGGCCCGGCCGGTGAAGATGATCCCGCGCGCGGCGGCGGCGATGCCCGAGGTGTCGGCCGATTTTCGCGAGTGGACGATCCGGCTGCGCCCGAACCAGTTCTTCAGCGACCACCCGGCCTTCGGCGGCAAGCCGCGCGAGCTCGTGGCCGCCGATTTCGTCTACAGCCTCAAGCGCTTTGCCGACCCCGCCACCAAGAGCCCGGGATGGAGCACGCTCGACCAGGGCGGCATCGTCGGGCTGGCCGCCTTGCGGCGCGAGGCCGTGGACAAGCGCCGCCCCTTCGACTACGACCGCCCCATAGAGGGCCTGCAGGCGATCGACCGCTACACGCTGCGCGTCCGCCTGGAGGCCGGGCGCCCGCGCTTTGTCGAGCAGCTCGCGGGCAACGCCTCGGGCGCGGTGGCACGCGAGGTGATACAGGCCGTGGGCGAAGCCTCGATGGAGCACCCGGTGGGCACCGGGCCCTTTCGCCTGGCGCAGTGGCGCCGCTCTTCGCGCATCGTGCTGGAGCGCAACCCGCGCTACCGCGAAGTGTTCTACGACGCGCAGCCCGCACCCGACGACGTGGCCGGCCAGGCCATCCTGGCTGCCCTCAAGGGCCGCAGGCTGCCGATGGTGGACCGGGTGGAGATCGCCATCATCGACGAGAGCCAGCCGATGTGGCTCGCGTTCCTGCAAGGCGGAATCGACTACACGATCCTGCCCGACGAGTTCATCCCGATGGGGGTGCCTGGCGGGCGCCTGGCGCCTTACCTGGCGCGGCGCGGCGTGCAGGCCAACTTCCTGACCATGCCCTCGACCTTCTACACGATGTTCAATATGGAGCATCCAGTGGTGGGGGGCTACGAGCCGCACAAGGTGGCGCTGCGCCGCGCCATCGCACTGGGCATCGACGTGGGGCGCGAGATCCAGCTCGTGCGCAACGGCTCGGCCGTGCACGCGCAGTCCACCGTGTCGGTGCACCTGAGCTGCTACGACCCGGCCTTTCGTTGCGAGATGGGTGAGTACGACCCCGCCCGCGCGCGCGCGTTGCTGGATCTGCACGGCTACCGCGACCGCGACGGCGACGGCTTTCGCGAGCAGCCCGACGGCTCGCCGCTGCTGCTGGAGATGGCCACCCAGCCCAACCTCACGGCGCGGCAACTCGACGAGCTGATGCGCCGCGACATGCACGCCATCGGGCTGCGCATCGATTTCAAGCCCGCCACCTGGCCGGCGCAGTACAAGGCCGCGCGCGCGGGCAAGCTGATGATGTGGTCGGTGAGCGGGCGTGCCGGCTCGCCCGACGGGCTCAACGGCCTGTACCGCTACGACGGGCCGGCCTCCGGTGGGCTCAACCTCTCGCGCTTCGACCGGCCCGAGATGAACCGCGCCATCGAGCGGCTGCTGGCGCTGCCCGACGGGCCCGAGCGCGAGGCGATCTTCCATGAGGCCAAGCTGATCGCCACGGCCTGGATGCCCTACAAGATGCGCATCCACCCGGTGCAGATCACGCTCGTCCACCCCTGGGTCAAGGGCTTTCGGCCACCGCTGTTCCGGCTGAACTGGTTCGAGTACGTGGACGTGGATCCGTCGGCGCGCCGGGCCTAGGCTTGGCCTTGAGGGCCTGCGCCGCGCGCCAGAAGCCCAGGCCCGAGCCGTCCACGAAGTGCACGTGGCGATCAGCGCTGAAGTCGCCCACCATGCAGGTGAGGGTCACCTCCGGGCTGCGGGCCGTGCCGAAGCGCAGCTGCCCGGCCGCCTCCTGAGCCTGCAGCAGCGCTTCCACCCGCCGGGCCTCGTCCTCCGTCACATCCAGCACCAGCCTCAGGCCACCAGCGAGCTTGCAGAAGTCCGAGCGCGTGGCAATCGATTGGCGATAGGCGTCCACGTCCACCGGGCCCAGGCGCCCGCCGAGCGCGTGTGCAGCGCGCACCCACATCGCCCCGAGCAGCGCCTGCGCCAGGCGCCCCGCGCGCACGGGCAGCAGGCCCAGGCCGGTGCGCAGGCGGCCCAGCCACCCGGGGGGCACGGCCACACGGTCGGTGCCGGCCGCCCGCAACTCGATGCGCATGGCTCGCCGGCTCGGTGCCGCGCGCGGCTGTAGCCGCCGGCCGTCACCCAGCGGCGAGGCCAGGGCACTCGGCATGATCGCGTCGAGCGCGGCCAGCAGCCGGGCCAGCGCCGTCACGCCAGGCTCGCCACCGGCCACGGGGTCGGCGATCACGCACAGGATCGTGCCGCGTGCAGCGGGCACCGGGTTCCACCGACAGGCCAGGCCCTCCAGGCCGGGCAGGGCACCCGCAGCGGGCGGCACCTGCCAGCGCGCACCCTCCTTGACCCAGGCGTCGGCCCGGTCCACGCCATCGCCCAGGAACAGGCCCAGGGTGTTGCCGCCGCCAAAGTCGTGCAGCGCGGCCAGCACCTGCCAGCCGCAGGCGCGCAGCGCCGAGACGGGCACCAGGCCCGCGCGCAGCCGCACGCCGAAGGCATCGTCGGCCCAATGCACGAGCGCGCCGAGCACGCGCCGCACCTCGGCCGTGCACCCGGGCGGCACGGCTGCCAGCGCGCCGTCGCCGGTGAACTGGCACGCCGGGGGATCGGCGGGCGCCGCCCCGTGGCCCCCTGGGGCTACACCTTCCCGGCCGGCACCCGTGAGAGCAGCCGTCAGTGCAGCCACCGCCGCGCCGGCCACGAAGTTCACCTCACGGTCCTGCCCCTGGCTGGCCAGCGCGGTGCTGCCCACCACGTCCACGACGGCGATCGACCACTCCGGGCCGAGCCGTGCGTACATCAGGGGATCGAGCGCATCGCGGCGAAAGTCGAAGACGCTGGGCAGCGTCGGCCCCCGCTGCCCGATGGTCGCGGGGAGTTCGAGCTGCAGCGTGTCGGGGAACGGAAGGACGCTCTCGAGGGACATCGGGGCCACACCGGATGCAAGGTCAGGCCTCGTTATCGGCACG
>JBJTVI010000365.1:0-2130 GCA_046081145.1 Rubrivivax sp. | reverse complement strand
GTGCTGGGCGAGATCTCGCGAGGCCTGAAAGGTTTGGCCAAGGAACTGCAGTGCCCCGTGATCGCGCTGTCACAGCTCAACCGCAGCGTGGAGACCCGGCCCGACAAGCGGCCCATGATGAGCGACCTACGCGAATCGGGGGCGATCGAGCAGGATGCGGATGTCATCATGTTCATCTATCGCGACGACTACTACAACAAGGAAAGCAAGGAGCCGGGCGTGGCGGAGATCGTCCTGGCCAAGCAGCGTAACGGCCCGGTGGGGACGGTCAAGCTCACCTTCCTGAAGCCGCTGACGCGCTTCGACAACCTCGCGCTCGACGCCTGAGCCGGGTGCTCCCGCTCCTGCCGGCGGGCGGGGCCAGGCAGTCGATCACTTGAAGAGGTCGCGCACCTTGTCGGTCCAGCTCTTGGCGTTGGGAGAGTGGCGGTCGCCTGCCTGACGCAGCGACTCGTCGAGTTCACGCAGCAGCTTGCGCTGCGGGTCGGTCAGGCGCACGGGCGTCTCCACCGTCACGTGCACGTAGAGATCGCCCGGGTAGCTCGAGCGCAGGCCCTTGATCCCCTTGCCGCGCAGTCGGAAGGTCTTGCCGTGCTGCGTCCCCTCGGGCAGGGCGATCTCCGCCTTGGAGCCCAGTGACGGTACCTCGATGGTGCCGCCCAGGGCGGCGGTGGTCATGCTCACCGGCACCTTGCAGTGCAGGTCATCGCCGTCGCGCTCGAAGATCTCGTGCGCCTTGATGCGGATCTCGATGTAGAGGTCGCCCGCCGGGCCCCCGTTCGTCCCGGGCTCGCCGTTGCCGGTGGAGCGGATGCGCATACCCTCGTTGATGCCGGCGGGAATCTTCACCTCCAGCGTCTTCTGGCGCTTGATGCGGCCCGCCCCGTTGCAGCTCATGCACGGATCGGGGATCACCTTGCCGGCACCCTGGCAGGCCGGGCAGGACTGCTGGATGCTGAAGAAGCCCTGGCGCATGTGGACGGCCCCGGCGCCGTTGCAGGTGGAGCAGGTCTTGGGGCTGGTGCCAGGCTTGGCGCCGGTGCCGCGGCAGGTGTCGCAGGTGTCCCAGGTCGGGATGCGGATCTGGCTGTCCTTGCCGAGCGCGGCCTCCTCCAGCGTGATCTCCATCGCGTAGCTGAGGTCGTTGCCCCGAAAGACCTGCTGTGCGCCGCCTCGCCGGGGGCCGCCGCCGTTGCCGAAGATGTCGCCGAAGATGTCGCCGAAGGCCTCCGCGAAGCCGCCGAAACCCTCGGGGCCGGCGCCACGTCCCATGCCCGCGGAGGGGTCCACGCCCGCGTGCCCGAACTGGTCATAGGCCGCCCGCTTCTGGGCGTCGGAGAGCATCTCGTAGGCTTCCTTGGCCTCCTTGAACTTCTCCTCGGCCTTGTGCGCCTCCTCGCCCTGGTTGCGGTCGGGGTGGTACTTCATGGCCAGCTTGCGGTAGGCCTTCTTGATGTCGTCGTCCGAGGCGTTCTTGGGCACGCCCAGGACTTCGTAGTAGTCGCGCTTGGCCATGAGGGGGTCTCAGCTTGCCGAAACACTCAGGCCGCGGCCGTACCGGGCACCCTTGGGTGCTCGGCCGGACGTGCCCCGACACGCGGCGGCCCGATGGCGGGCCGGCGGATGGGTCACTTCTTCACTTCCTTGAACTCGGCGTCGACCACGTCCTCGGCCCCACCGGCCGGGCGGCCTTGCCCGGAGCCAGGCGCGCCCGGGGCCGGCCCGGCGCCCGACGGGCCACCCGCCGCGCCCGCACCACCGGCACCGGCTGCTGCCTGGGCCTCGGCGTACATCTTCTCGCCAAGCTTCTGGCTGGCCGTCATGAGGGCCTCGGTCCTGGACTCGATCTCGGCCTTGTCCTCGCCCTTGAGGGCCTCCTCCAGCGCCTGGAGAGCAGTCTCGACCTTCTCCTTCTCGCCGGCCTCGAGCTTGTCGCCGTGCTCGGTCAGGCTCTTGCGCACGGAGTGGAGCATCGAGTCGGCCTGGTTGCGCGCCTGCACGAGCTCGAGCTTGCGCTTGTCCTCGGCCGCATTGAGCTCGGCGTCCTTCACCATCTTCTGGATCTCCTCCTCGGAGAGCCCGGAGTTGGCCTTGATGGTGATCTTGTTTTCCTTGCCCGTGCCCTTGTCC
>JBJTVI010000364.1:0-11745 GCA_046081145.1 Rubrivivax sp. | reverse complement strand
GGCGGCAGCGCCAAGATGGGCCGCGACAAGGAGACACAGGCCATCCTGCCGCTGCGCGGCAAGGTGCTCAACGCCTGGGATGTCGAGCGCGACCGGCTCTTTGCCAACACCGAGATCCACGACATCGCGGTGGCCATCGGGGTGGACCCGCACGGCGCGGCCGACGAGCCCGACCTCTCCGGCCTGCGCTACGGCAAGGTGTGCATCCTCAGCGACGCCGACGTGGACGGCTCGCACATCCAGGTGCTGCTGCTCACGCTCTTCTTTCGCCACTTCCCGCGGCTGATCGAGCGCGGCCACATCTATGTGGCCAAGCCGCCCCTCTTCCGGGTGGATGCCCCGGCGCGCGGGCGCAAGCCCGCGGCCAAGCTCTACGCGCTCGACGAAGGCGAGCTGCAGGCCACGCTCGACAAGCTGCGCAAGGAAGGCGCGCGCGAGGGCAGCTGGAGCATCAGCCGCTTCAAGGGCCTGGGCGAGATGAACGCCGAGCAGCTGTGGGAGACCACGCTCAACCCCGACACGCGCCGGCTGCTGCAGGTGGGCTTCGGGCCGCAGGGGCCGCAGGCGGTCACGCAGCTGCTCAACCGCCTCATGGGCAAGGGCGAGGCAGCCGCGCGGCGCGAGCTCATGGAGCTGCGCGGCGATGCCGTCGAGGTGGACATCTAGTGGCAGCGCCCGGCCTGGCGGCAGCGCCGCGCGTGCGGCTGCGTCCCACCCTGCTCTCGGACCTGGCCTTCGTCGGCTCGGTGGAGGACGACCCGGCCAACCTGCCCTTCATCACCCCCTGGGAGCGCACCCAGCACGAGGGCGCGGTGCGCTTTCCGGACTTCCGCCACTTCATCGTCGAGGCCGCGCCCGACTGGGGGAGCGCGGGCTTCGTCATCCTGCAGGGCTGCCGCAACCCGCACGGCAGCGTGGAGCTCAAGCGGCTGGTGCTCCAGCCCAAGGGCAGGGGGCTCGGTCGGGCCTGCGTGCGCCGGCTCAAGGAGATGGCCTTTCGCGAGCTGCGCGCCCACCGCTTCTGGCTCGACGTCAAGGCCTCCAACGGGCGTGCCCTGCACCTGTACGCGGGCGAGGGCTTCGTGGAGGAGGGGCGGCTGCGCGAGAGCGTGCGCGTGCGGCTGGCCGGGGCCGACGGCTACGACAGCCTGGTGGTGATGAGCCTGCTGGACCGCGAGTACCAGGCGCGCCTGGCGCTCGGCCAGGAGGAGCCGCACTGAGGCCTGCCCGCCGGCTCGCCCCTTGCCATCCTGGCCATGTACCTGCAGCACTTCGGCTTCCAGCGCGAGCCCTTCTCGATCGCGCCCGACCCGCGCAGCCTCTACCTCGGGGAGGGGCACGGCGAGGCGCTTGCGCACCTCTTCTATGCCGTCACCTGCGGCGGCTTCGTGCTGCTCACCGGGGAGATCGGCAGCGGCAAGACCACCCTGTGCCGGGCCTTCATCGAGCAGGCGCCGCGACGCTGCAACATCGCGCTGGTGCTCAACCCGAGCCAGCAGCCCCAGGAGCTGCTGCGCACCGTGTGCGAGGAGTTGCGGGTGCCGGTGCCCGAGGAGCCGGGCACGAAGGCGCTGGTGGATGCGCTCAATGCCTTCCTGCTGCGTACGCACGCGGTGGGGCACCGAAACCTCGTGATCGTCGACGAGGCGCAGGCCCTGCCCGTGGCCTCGCTGGAGCAGCTGCGCCTGCTCACCAACCTCGAGACCGCGGAAGGCAAGCTGCTGCAGGTGATCCTCATCGGCCAGCCCGAGCTGCGCGAGATGCTTACCCGCCCGGAGATGGAGCAGGTCTCGCAGCGCATCGTCGCGCGGTTCCACCTGCGCGCGCTGGATGCGGGGCAGACCTCGCTGTACGTGCAGCACAGGCTGCAAAGCGCCGGCCGCGACCCCGCCGGCATTTTCGACGAGCCGGCCCTGGCGCGCGTGCACGCGCTCACCCGCGGCGTGCCACGGCTGGTGAACGTGCTGTGCGATCGTGCCCTGCTGGGTGCCTTCGCCGCGGGCCGCTGGGCGGTGGATGCCGAACTGATCGACCGTGCCGCGCGCGAGGTGCTCGGGCCCTGGCACGTGAGGGGCCTGGCCTGGCTCGGGCGGCACCGCACCCGCCTGACCTGGGCGGGGGTGGGGCTCGCGGCGGGGATCCTGGTGGCTCTGGCCTGGGTCGGCCGGGGCCGGGGCTGAGGCGGGGCCCGGCGCCGTGTCGCTGATCTTCGACGCCCTGAAGAAGGCCGACGCGGAGCGCGCGCGCGCGCAGGCGGCGCGCGCCGGCGCAGCCGAGTCGCCGGCCGTCGTGCCCGCATCGGTGAGCCCGGTGTCGGTGTTCGACCCTCAGGCGCCGCTGCGCCCGGCCACGCCGCCGCCGTGGGCGCGCCCGCGCGTGGCGGTGTGGCTGGTGGCGGGAGTCGCCGTGCTGGGGACGCTGATGCTCGTCTTCGGGCCGGCGCGGCGCGGTGGGGATGCGCCCGGGCAGGCGCCCGCGGTGGCCACCGGGCCCGTTCCTTTGGCTGCGCCGGCCGGTGGTGGGTCGGCCGGGCCCGCGGCGGCACCTGCACCCTCAGCGGCGCCGGCCACCGTGCCGGCTGCAACGCCCGCACCTGCTGCGACGCGCGCGCCTGCCCGCGCCCAGGCCTCGCCTGCGCCCGCGCCCGCGCCGGCGCCGGCGCCCGCCCAGCCGGCGACCCGTGCAGCGGCCGCCTCGGCGAAGAAGCCGGCTTCATCGCCCAGCCCGTCTCCCGGCCCGCCGGCTCCGCCCGCGCCGCTTCCTGCTTCGCCCCCGGCACCCTTGCCCAGCCTGGCCGAACTGCCGGCCGAACTGCGCGCCTCGCTGCCGCGGATGAACGTGTCGGGCGCGGTCCACTCGCCCGAACCTTCTGCCCGGTTGCTGATCGTCAACGGCCAGGTGCTGCGCGAGGGCGATGCCGTCGCCCCGGGCCTGGTGCTCGAGCGCATCGGGCCGCGCCAGGCGGTGCTGAGCTGGCAGGGCACGCGATTCCAGTTGAAGCTCTGAAGCCTTCCTCCATGAACGACCTCTTCGATCCCCCACCGGCCGAGCCTGCCGCGCCGGCAGACGCCGTGGCGCTGGCCGACTATGCCGAGCGCGCCTACCTCGAGTACGCCCTGAGCGTGGTCAAGGGCCGTGCCCTGCCCGATGTGTGCGATGGCATGAAGCCGGTCCAGCGACGCATCCTGTACGCCATGCACCGGATGGGGCTGGCCTTCAGCGGTGCCTCCGGGGCCAAGCCGGTGAAGAGCGCGCGCGTGGTGGGCGATGTCCTCGGGCGCTTCCATCCCCACGGCGACCAGGCCGCCTATGACGCGCTCGTGCGCATGGCGCAGGATTTCTCCCAGCGCTACCCGCTGGTGGATGGCCAGGGCAACTTCGGCAGCCGCGATGGCGACGGCGCCGCGGCCATGCGCTACACCGAAGCGCGGCTGGCGCCCATCGCACGGCTGCTGCTCGACGAGATCGACGAGGGAACGGTCGAGTTCCAGCCCAACTACGACGGCTCCACCGAGGAGCCGCGCCAGCTGCCCGCGCGGCTGCCGATGGTGCTGCTCAACGGTGCCTCGGGCATTGCCGTGGGCCTGGCCACCGAGATCCCGAGCCACAACCTGCGCGAGGTGGCCGCCGCAGCGGTGGCCCTGCTCAAGGACGAGCGGCTGAGCGACGACGCCCTGTATGCGCTGCTGCCGGCCCCTGACTTCCCGGGCGGCGGCCAGATCATCAGCCCGGCGGCCGACATCCGCGCCTCCTACGCCGTGGGCCGCGGCAGCCTGAAGGTGCGCGCGCGCTGGAAGATCGAGGATCTGGCGCGCGGCCAGTGGCAGCTCGTGGTCACCGAGCTGCCGCCGGGCGCGAGTGCGCAGAAGGTGCTCGAGGAGATCGAGGAGCTCACCAACCCCAAGGTCAAGTTGGGCAAGAAGGCGCTCACGGCCGAGCAGGTGCAGCTCAAGGCGAGCGTGCTCGCGGTGCTCGAGGCGGTGCGCGATGAATCGGGCAAGGAGGCGCCGGTGCGCCTGGTCTTCGAGCCGCGCAGCCGCACCATCGAGCAAGGCGAGCTCGTGACGGCGCTTCTCGCCCACACCAGCCTCGAGTCGAGCGTGCCCGTGAACCTCACGATGGTGGGGCTGGATGGCCGCCCGGTGCAAAAGGGGCTGCGCGCCATCCTTTCGGAGTGGCTGGCCTTCCGGCAGCAGACGGTGCAGCGCCGCACCCGCCACCGCCTGGAGCGCGTGCTCGATCGCATCCACGTGCTCGAGGGGCGGCAGCTGGTGCTGCTCAACATCGACGAGGTGATCCGCATCATCCGCGCGGCCGACGAGCCCAAGGCGGCCCTGATCGCGCGCTTTGCGCTCAGCGAGCGCCAGGCCGACGACATCCTGGAGATCCGGCTGCGCCAGCTCGCCCGGCTCGAGGCCATCCGCATCGAGCAGGAGCTCGCCGAGCTGCGTGCCGAGCGCACCCGGCTCGAGGAGATCCTGGCCAGCCCGGCTGCCCTGCGGCGCACCCTCGTGCGCGAGATCGAGGCCGACGCGAAGACCTTCGGCGATGCGCGTCGCACCCTCATCCAGGAGGAGCGCCGCGCGGTGGCCGAGGTGCGCATCGTCGACGAGCCCGTGACGGTGGTGGTGAGCCTCAAGGGCTGGGTGCGCGCGCTCAAGGGCCACGAGGTGGAGGCCTCGACGCTGCCCTTCAAGCCCGGCGACGGGCTCTACGGTGCCTTTGCCTGCCGCAGCGTGGACACGCTGGCGGTGCTCGGCAGCAACGGCCGCGCCTACAGCGTGGCGGTCTCGCAGCTGCCGGGCGGGCGCGGCGACGGCACGCCCATCACGACCCTCATCGACCTGGAAAGCGGCACCCAGCCCGCGCACTACTACGCGGGATCGGCGCAGGTGCGGCTGCTGCTGGCCCACACCGGCGGGCTGGGTCTGCTCGCCCATGCGGGCGACCTGCACGGCCGCAACAAGGGCGGCAAGGCCTTCCTCGCCCTGGAGGCCCAGGAGCGGCTGCTGCCGCCTGCCGTCGTCGCAGCCGGGCATGGGCAGGTCGCCTGCCTCTCGCAGGATGGGCGGCTGCTCGTGTTCCCCCTGGAGGAGCTCAAGCTCCAGTCCAACGGCGGGCGCGGCCTGACGCTCATGGACGTGGATGCGCAGGCGCCGCTGGTCTCGGCCTGCAGCTTCGGCGAGCTGCTTCGGGTGAGCGGCAGCGGGCGCGGCGGCAGGGACAAGCTCGAGGAATTGCGCCCCGGGTCGCTGGCCGCCTACGCGGGCCGGCGCGCACGCCGCGGTCGCAAGGTCGAGGGCTTTCCCAAGCCGATGCGCGTGTTGCCGGGCTGAAGGAAGGCGAGCCGGGTGGCTGATTGGTCTGGTGGCCCGTTGGCCTATTGGCTCGTTGGCCTATTGGCCTATTGGCTTGCTAGCTGACTGGCCGATTGATCTCTTGGCCTGGCCGCCGGCCGCTCAGCGCCGCAGCGTGCCAGCCGCGGCGGAGGCAGCCAGCGCGGCGGTGAGGACGAACAGCGCCAGGCTCCAGAGCGCGTAGGGCACGCCGAGCATCGACACCGAGGCCTCGGCACAGGAGGCGCGCGCGGCGAACACATCGGGCAACAGGGCGTCGAGCCCGAGCCCGCTCACGATGCGGTCGGCCAGCGTCAGCCGGCAGGATGGCGAGGCGGCTGCCACCAGGTGTTGCCACAACGCCGCACCCACTCCCGCGAGCGCCAGGGCGACGACGGCGGCCGAGGCGGACACGCGCAAGGCTGGTTCCCGACGCAGCAGACCCGCCAGGGCCACCAGCGCGATCAGCAGGAAGAGCAGGCGCTGCAGCACGCACCAGGCGCACGGCTGCATGTCGAAGAGATGCTGCGAGACGAGGGCTGCGGCCACGCCTGCCAGGGCCAGCAGTGCCACCGCTCCGAGCGAATGGCCCGGGCCCAGCCCGACCCGGCCCGCCCCGCGCAGCGGTGCTGCTCTCACGCCACCTCGGCGATGAGCTCGATCTCCACGCAGGCGCCCATCGGGATCTGCGCCACGCCGAAGGCGCTGCGCGCATGGGCGCCGGCTTCGGGGCCGAAGACCTCGCCAAACAGCGTGGAGGCCCCGTTGACCACCAGATGGTGTTCGGTGAAGGTGGAGGTGCTGTTGACCAGGCCCATCAGCTTGACGATGCGCCGCACGCGCGAGAGATCGCCCGTGGCGGCCTGCAGCGTGCCCATGAGGTCGATGGCGATCGCGCGCGCGGCGGCCTGGCCCTCGGCGGTGGTCATGGTCAGGCCGAGCTGGCCCACCCAGGGCTTGCCCTCGCGCTTGGCGATGTGGCCGGAGACGAACACGAGGTTTCCGGTGCGCACGAAGGGCACATAGGCCGCGGCGGGAACGCCCACCGGCGGCAGCACGATGCCCAGGGCCGCCAACCTTCCAGAGGGGGTGTCGATATCGCTCATCGGGGGGAATCTCCTTGGAATCGGTCGATCCTACACTGGCCTCGATGGGGGCAGGGGTCGACACGGGCGGGCGGCTCGCACTGGCCTGCGGGGCCTGGGCAGCCGGGGTCGCGGCGCAGTTGCAGCGCGCCGATGTGCTGGCCCCGGCGCAGGCCGGGGCACTCCTGGCGGCCGCCGCCGTGGCGGTGATGCTGGCGGCGGTTCTGGCCGGGGCCGGGGCCGCGGCCTCGGCCGCGCATCCCGCCGGTACCCAGGGCCTGCGCCTGCGTCTGCGCCTGCGCGCACGCACTGCCGCGCGCATCGGCGTGCTCGCCGCGCTGGCCAGCCTCGGCTTTGCGCTGACGGAGTGGCGCGCGTCGCAGCGCCTGGCCGAGCGGCTCGGCCCCGAGCTCGAAGGCCAGGATGTGGTGCTCGTGGGCGTGGTCGACGAAATGCCGCGCCTGTCGCCGGGCGGCACGCTCTTCACCTTCACGGTCGAGTCGGCCACGGTGCAGGGCGAGCCCGTGGCCGTGCCCACGCGCGTCTCGCTGGGCTGGTTCCAGGGCTTCGATGGCGAGCAGCTCGTGGCGGCGCCGCCGCAGGCGGTCGTGGCCGGCGAGCGCTGGCTTCTTCCGGTGCGCCTGAAGCGCCCGCACGGCGCGCGCAACCCCCATGCCTTCGACCTCGAGCTGTGGCTCTTCGAGCGCGGCATCGGGGCCAGCGGCACGGTGCGCGCCGGCGCCCAACGCCTGGGGCGCGACGCCACCGTGGTGTTCGAGCGCGCGCGCCAGGCCATCCGCGACGCCATCGTGCTGCGCGTGGGAGACCCTGCGTCGGCCGGTGTGCTCGCGGCCCTGGCGGTGGGCGACCAGGCGGCCATCGGGCGCGACGAGTGGGAGCTCTTTCGCATCACGGGTGTGGCGCACCTCATGAGCATCAGCGGGCTTCACGTCACGATGTTCGCGTGGCTGGCAGCCGGGGCCATCGGCTGGGCCTGGCGGCGCCAGGGGCGGCTCGCGCTGGCGCTGCCGGCGCCGGTGGCTGGGCGCTGGGGCGGCCTGCTGGCCGCGACCGCCTACGCCCTGCTGGCCGGCTGGGGCGTGCCGGCGCAGCGCACGGTGATGATGCTGGCGGTGGTGGTGGTGTTGCGAAGCTGCGGTGCGCGCTGGCCGCAGCCGCTGGTGCTGGGTTGTGCCGGGGTGGCCGTGACCCTCTCCGACCCCTGGGCGCTGCTGCAGCCGGGCTTCTGGCTCTCCTTCGTCGCCGTGGGCGTGCTCGTGGCCTCCGACCCGGTCTCGCGCGAGCCCCGGGTGGCAGGCTGGTGCACCACGCTGGCCGAGGCGGCGCGCGCGCAGCTCGTGGCCACCGTGGGGCTGGCACCCCTTTCCATGGTCTTCTTCCAGCAGATCTCGGTGGTGGGATTCCTGGCCAACGCGCTGGCCATCCCGCTCGTCACGCTCGTGGTGACGCCGCTGGCGCTGCTGGGGGTGCTGCTGCCGATGCTGTGGGTGCCGGCGGCCTGGGCGGTGCAGGGCCTCGTGGCCGTGCTCACGCCGCTGGCGCAGTGGCCGCTGGCGCAGTGGAGTGCGGCAGCCGCGCCCGGGTGGGCGGCCGCACTCGGGCTGCTGGCGGGCTTTCTGGCCGTGATGCCGCTGCCGCTGCGGCTGCGGCTGCTGGCCCTGCCGCTGGCGCTGCCCTTGCTCGCGCCGCAGCCCGAGCGGCCCGCGCACGGGCACTTCGAGGTCGTCGCGGCCGACATCGGGCAGGGCACGGCGGTGCTCGTGCGCACGCGCACGCAGCTCCTGGTCTACGACACCGGCCCGCGGCCTTCGCCCACCTCGGACGCCGGCGAGCGCGTGCTGCTGCCCCTGCTGCGCGTGCGCGGCGAGCCGCGGGTGGACCTTCTCATGCTCAGCCACGCCGACACCGACCACACCGGCGGCGCGCTCTCGCTGCTGCGCGGCGTGCCGGTGCGCGCCTCCAGCAGCTCGGTGCCGCCGGCGCACCCGCTGCATGCGCAGCTGCCGGCGCACCGGCGCTGCGAGGCGGGGCAGGAGTGGGCCTGGGACGGCGTGCGCTTTCGGGTGCTGCACCCGCGCCCCGAGGATCACGCCGCCGGCCTGCGCCCCAATGCCCTGAGCTGCGTGCTGCACGTCGCCGACGCGCAGGGCCGCGCGCTCCTGCTCACGGGCGACCTGGAGGCGGCGCAGGAGGCGGCCGTCGTCGAGCGCGAGGGCGCCGGGCTGCGTGCGCTGATGCTGCAGGTGCCCCACCACGGCAGCCGCACCTCGTCCACGGCAGCCTTTCTCGATGCGGTGGCGCCGCACGGCGCCTTCGTGCAGGCCGGCTACCGCAGCCGCTGCGGGCACCCGGCACGAGACGTGCTTGGCCGCTATGAGGCCAGAGGCATCGTGGTGGAGCGCAGCGACCGTTGCGGCGCCTACACCTGGCGCCCAGGCAGCGAGGGCCGCTGCCTGCGGCGCGATGCGCGACGCTACTGGCATCATCGCCCCTGACCCGCCACCTTCGCGACGCCTGGCCCGGCCGCGCCCCTGGAAAGCTCCCATGTCGATCCGCGTCGCCCTGCACCACGTCACGCACTACCGATTCGACCGGCTGGTCGGGCTGTCGCCGCACGTGGTGCGCCTGCGCCCGGCGCCGCACAGCCGCACGCCGGTGGTGAGCTACTCGCTGCGCGTGGAGCCGGGCGAGCACTTCCTGAACTGGCAGCAGGATCCGTTCTCGAACTACCTGGCCCGCCTCGTCTTCCCCGAGCGCACGCGCGAGCTCAAGGTGACGGTCGATCTCGTGGCCGAGATGTCGGTCTACAACCCCTTCGATTTCTTCCTCGAGCCCGTGGCCGAGCGCTGGCCCTTCGCCTACGAAGCCGGTCTCACCCAAGACCTGCTGCCCTACCTGGCTTGCGGGCCGCTCACGCCGCGCCTGGAGGCCCTCGTGAAGAGCGTGCCGCGCGAGGAGGTGGGCACGGTCGATTTCCTCGTGGCGCTGAACCAGCGGCTGCAGCAGGAGATCCGCTACCTCATCCGCCTGGAGCCGGGGGTGCAGGCGCCCGAGCGCACGCTCGAACTCGGCTCGGGCTCGTGCCGCGACACGGGCTGGCTGCTGGTGCAGGTGCTGCGCCACCTGGGGCTGGCGGCGCGGTTCGTTTCGGGCTACCTCATCCAGCTCGAGCCCGACGTCAAGGCACTCGACGGCCCAGTGGGCGCCTCGCACGATTTCACCGACCTGCACGCCTGGTGCGAGGTGTACCTGCCCGGCGCCGGCTGGATCGGCCTGGACCCGACCTCGGGCCTGCTGGCCGGTGAAGGCCACATCCCGCTGGCCTGCACCCCCGAGCCGGCCTCGGCCGCGCCGGTGGAAGGGGCGGTGGACCGTTGCGAGGTCAGCTTCTCGCACGAGATGGCCGTGACGCGCGTGGCCGAGACGCCGCGTGTCACGCGGCCCTACACGGCAGCGCAGTGGCAGGCGATGGACACGCTTGGCCGCGAGGTGGACGCCGCCCTCGTGGCCGGCGACGTGCGCCTGACCATGGGCGGTGAGCCCACCTTCGTGGCGGTGGATGATCGAGACGGCGCGGAGTGGAACACCGACGCACTGGGCCCGACCAAGCGCGGCCTGGCCACCGGGCTCACGCAGCGCCTGAAGGCGCGTTACGCCCAGGGCGGCCTGCTGCACCTCGGGCAGGGCAAGTGGTACCCGGGCGAGCAACTGCCGCGCTGGGCCATGACGCTCGCCTGGCGCGCCGATGGCCAGCCCGTGTGGCGCGACCCCGCCCTCTTTGCCGACGAGCGCGAGCCGCTGCACTACACGGCTGCCGATGCCCACGCCTTCATCGCGGCGCTGGCCCAGCGCCTGGGGGTGCAAGCCGAGCACGTGCAGCCCGGCTTTGAAGATGCCTGGTACCACCTCTGGCGCGAGCGCCGCCTGCCGGTCAACGTCGACCCCTTCGAGTCCCGGCTCGACGACGAGCTCGAGCGCGCGCGGCTGCGCCGCGTGTTCGCACAGGGGCTGGGCAGCGTGGTGGGCTACGCGTTGCCGCTGCGGCCGGCTGTCGAGCCCGGGGAGGCTGTCGAGGGTGCTGAAGCGGGCGCGGCCCCAGGTGCTGCGCGCTGGCTCAGCGGGCGCTGGTTCCTGCGCGACGAGCGGCTCTACCTGATCCCGTGCGGTTCGCCCATGGGCTACCGCCTGCCGCTCGACTCGCTGCCCTGGGCCGCGCCCGAAGACCAGCCCTGGCCGCTGTCGCCCGACCCCTTCGCGCCCAGCGTGCCGCTGCCGGTGGAGGTGCCGCTTCGCACGCAGCCGGCCTCGGCCAGTGTGGGATCGGCAGGCGAGGCACCCCCCGCACGCGGCGCCTCCGCCGCCGACACCGTGCGCACCGCCCTGTGCGTGGAGGTGCGCGACCCGCAGCGCGCCAACGGCCCGCGCGCCGAGGCCTCGCATGGCGGCCGCAGCGGCTTGCTGCATGTCTTCATGCCCCCGCTGACGCAGCTGGAGGATTACCTCGAGCTGGTGGCCGCCGTCGAGGCCACCGCTGCCGAGCAGCGCGTCAAGGTCGTGCTCGAGGGCTACCCGCCGCCGCGCGACCCGCGCCTGAAGGTGCTGCAGGTCACCCCTGACCCGGGCGTGATCGAGGTCAACATCCACCCCGCGCACGACTGGGCGGAGCTTGTCGACCACACCGAGTTTCTCTACGACGCCGCGCACCGCAGCCGCCTGTCCACCGAGAAGTTCATGCTCGACGGGCGCCACACGGGCACCGGCGGGGGCAACCACTTCGTGCTCGGCGGTGCCACGCCGGCCGACAGCCCCTTCCTGCGGCGCCCGGACCTGCTCGCGAGCCTGCTCACCTTCTGGCACAACCACCCCTCGCTGAGCTACGTCTTCAGCGGCCTCTTCATCGGCCCCACGAGCCAGGCCCCGCGCGTCGACGAGGCCCGCGACGATCAGGTCTACGAGCTCGAGATCGCGCTGGCCGAGCTCGAGCGCCAGCTCGAGCGCCACGGCCCGGCCGTGCCGCCCTGGCTCGTCGACCGGCTGCTGCGCAACCTGCTGGTGGATGTCACCGGCAACACCCACCGCAGCGAGTTCTGCGTCGACAAGCTCTACTCGCCCGACGGCCCCACCGGGCGCCTGGGCCTGCTCGAGCTGCGCGCTTTCGAGATGCCGCCGCACGCGCACATGAGCCTGGCGCAGCAGCTGCTGCTGCGCGCGCTCGTGGCCTGGTTCTGGCGCGAGCCCTACCGAGGCCGTGGCGCCACGCGGCTGACGCGCTGGGGCACGGCGCTGCACGACCGCTTCCTGCT
>JBJTVI010000363.1:0-6226 GCA_046081145.1 Rubrivivax sp. | reverse complement strand
GCTTCCTGTGCAGCCCCGCGGCGAGCTAC
Organism: Rubrivivax sp.; assembly: GCA_046081145.1. Classification (GTDB taxonomy): domain Bacteria; phylum Pseudomonadota; class Gammaproteobacteria; order Burkholderiales; family Burkholderiaceae_C; genus Rubrivivax. The sequence continues at coordinate 6,197 of JBJTVI010000363.1, read as the reverse complement.
GTGAACGGGCAGACGCTGGCGGTGGATGGCGGCTTCGACATCAGCGGCGTGGGCCTACCTACGCTGCGCCTGGGCGGGCTGCCGCACGCCGGCGGTGATCCCGGCTGAAGCTCAGCCAGTCGCCGTGCTCAGCCGCTGTACTGCGGCGTCGATCGAAGCCCGCAGCGAAGCGTAGTCGTGGTGCACCGGGAACTGCGGGAACTGAGCCACGATGCTCTCGGGCGGGTGGATGAAGAAGCCCGCGTCGGCCGCAGCGAGCATGCAGGTGTCGTTGAAGGAATCGCCCGCGGCCAGCACCTGGAAGTTCAGGCTCTTGAAGGCGTTCACGGCGTGGCGCTTGGGGTCGGCCTGGCGCAGCCGGTAGCCGGTGACGAAGCCTGCCTCGTCGACCTCCAGCCGGTGGCACAGCAGCGTGGGCCGGCCAAGTTGACGCATCAGCGGGTCGGCGAACTCGTAGAAGGTGTCCGAGAGGATCACCACCTGGTAGCGCTCGCGCAGGCCCTCGAGGAAGGGCTGTGCACCGGGCAGCGGGGCCATGCCCGTGATGACGGCCTGGATGTCGGCGAGCTTGAGCCCGCGCTCGCGCAGCAGCGCAATGCGAAAGCGCATCAGCTTGGCGTAGTCGGGCTCGTCGCGCGTGGTGCGGCGCAGTTCCGGGATGCCGGTGCGCTCGGCGAAGGCGATCCAGATTTCGGGGACAAGCACCCCTTCGAGGTCGAGGCAGACAACTTGCATGGGGCGCAGTTTCGAACCGTTTGCGCATCTTAGCCCCGCGCCGCGACAGGCTGGCGCCTCACCCCCTCGGGCCCGCACCGGCGCAGCCGGCGGTGCCCCCGCCCGGAGCCCTACTCGCCCGCCACGAGCGTGACGGGCTGCCTGCGCAGGTTGCCGTTGCGCCACACGCCGAGCGTCACGCTCTCGCCGGGCGCGCGACGCTCCAGCAGCGTGAGCATGTCGTCCAGATCCTTCACGGGCTCGCTGTCCACCGCCGTGATCACGTCGCCACCCAGGATCTCGCCGCTCGCGGCTCGCCGAAAGGGCTGCAAGCCCGCGCGAGCCGCCGGCCCGTTGGGGGAGACCTGCACCAGCACCACTCCGGCCGGCAGGTTCAGCGCCCGGTTCAGACCCGCCTGCCCGGCGGTGACGCCCAGCGCCGGGCGCACGAAGCGGCCGTCGCGGATCAGGCGCGGCACGATGCGGTTGACCTCATCCACCGGAATCGCAAAGCCGATGCCGGCGCTGCCCCCGCTGGGGCTGTAGATGGCGGTGTTGACGCCGATGAGCCGGCCAGCCGAATCCAGCAACGGGCCGCCCGAGTTGCCCGGGTTGATCGCCGCGTCGGTCTGCACGACGCCGCGGATCGTGCGCTGGTTCACCGATTCGATCTCGCGGTTGAGCGCGCTCACGATGCCGGTGGTGAGGGTCTGGTCCAGACCGAAGGGGTTGCCGATGGCATAGACCTTCTGGCCCACGACGAGGTCACGGCTCGTGCCCAGCGGAAGCGGCGGCGCCTTGGCCGCGGGCACCTCGATGCGCAGCACCGCGAGGTCGCGGTCGGGGAAGGCGCCCACGAGCGAGGCCTTGTGCGTGCTCTGGTCGGCCAGCGTCACGCGCGCGGCGCTGGCGCCCTGGATCACGTGAAAGTTCTTGACGATGTGGCCTCGCTCATCCCACACGAAGCCGGTTCCGGTGCCACGCGGCACCTGCTGCACGTTGAGGGAGAAGAAGTCGCGCTGCACCTCGAGCGTGGTGATGTGCACCACCGAGGCGGAGGTGCGGCGGAAGACGTCGATCTGTGCCTGCTCGTCAGCCTGCAGCGGGCCCCGTGGGGTGACTGCGCGCGGCGTGGCCTCGGTGCGGCTTTCAACGAGCCGGGGCACGCCGAGGCCGGCGGCGGCTGCCAGACCGGCCGCCAGGGCGAGCGCCACCCAGCGCAGGGGGCGTGGATTCACGTTCATTCCACGGATGTGGGGCCGCCCGCCCGCTGGTCAAGCCCCCCCGCCCCGGCGCGCGCAGGTTCAGGACACGATGTAGGCCGCTGCTGCGGTGGAAATCAGCTTGCCCTCGTCGTTGACGAGCCGCATCTGCGCCGAGCCGACGCGGCCGCCGAGCCGCGTGACCTCCGCCACCGCCTCGAAGTGGCGCCCGATGCCCGGCCGCAGGAAATCCACCCGCAGGTCGATGGTGCCCATCCGGCCGAAGCGCTGCAGGGCCTGCGCCGGGCTGTCGTGGGGGTGGCGCTCGATCACGGCCGCGATAACGGCCAGCCCGCCCATCGTGTCGAGCACCGAGGCCGTCACGCCGCCGTGGAGCCGGCCATGGGAAGCCGTGCCGACGAGGGCATCGCGCATCGTGATGCGCCCGCGCACCGCGCCCGGCCGAACCGACAGGACCTGCAGGCCCAGGAGGTGGTTGAAGGGGATCCCGCGCTCGAAGATCTCGACGAGCCCGGCCTCGACCTCGGCCTGCTCGGCCGCGTTGCGGGGCCGCAAGGCGGCCGCGGGTGGAGGCCCGGCGCTCACTTCAGCACCTCGGGCAGCGCGGCTCGATGGAACCCGTCGAAGGCGGTGCTGCGCGATTCGGCCGGCAGCGGAAAGATGGCGCTGCCCAGCGATGCCGCGCCGTCGATCTGCAGCGTCACGCCCGTGATGAAGGCCGCCGCCGGCGAAAGCAGGAAGACGATCGCCGCGCTCACCTCGGCTTCCACCCCCATGCGTCGCAGCGGCACGTGCTGGCGCAGCTTGGGGATGAGCGTCTGAAGGGCGCCGCGGTAGGTGTCCATCCCGGAGGAGGCGATCCAGCCCGGGGCCACCGCGTTCACGCGCACACCGGCGTGCGCCCACTCGAAGGCGGCGCTCTGGGTGAGATTGCTCATGCCAGCGCGCGCCGCGCCCGAGTGCGCCATGCCCGGCATGCCATTGCGGAAGTCGGCCGTCATGTTGACGATGGCCCCGCCGTGGCGCTGCATGCACTGCGTGAAGAGCTCGCGCATCATGAGAAACCCGCCGGTGAGGTTGTTGCCCACCACCGCGTCGAAGCCCTTCTTCGAGATGGCCAGCATCGGGGCGGGAAACTGCCCGCCGGCATTGTTGACGAGCCCGCTCACCGGGCCGTGCTGCCGCAGCACCGCGGCCACGCCGGCACGCACCGCCTCCTCGTCGCGGATATCCAGGGCAATCGGGTGGACCTGCCCGCCGTCTTCGCGGATCTCGGCGGCCACCTGTTCGAGCCGCTCGGCACGCCGGCCGCTGATGACCACGTGCGCCCCGAGGCTGGCCAGCTCGTGCGCGGTGCAGCGGCCGATGCCGCTGCCCCCGCCCGTCACCCACACGGTCTGCCCGCCAAACAGGCCCGGCCGGAAGACGCTGCGGTAGCCGGCAGGCCGGGGGGTGTTCGCGGTTTCACTCATGGGGCAGCAGCGCAAGGGCAGGCAAGGTGGCGAGCGTGAGGGCGTACGTCGGGGCGTGCACGAGGCCAGGCTCGAGGGGGAGGGTGCCGGTTCACGTGGCCGCGCCGTTAGGATGCCGGCATCGTCGAGACCCACCGGAAAGGATACTCCCATGGACATGCCCGCCATCACCGAGGCGCTGCGCAGCCGTATCGGCACGGGCATCGGGCTGGGTGCCACGCTGATGTTCGATTGCGCAGAGGAGGGCGTGGTCGTGATCGACGGCCGCAGCGACCCCCACACGGTGGCCAACGAGCGCATCGAGGCCGACTGCACGGTGACGATCTCGCGCGCCGACCTGGTGGCGCTGATGACCGGTCAGCTCGACCCCATGATGGGATTCATGACCGGGCAGTTCCGGGTGGCGGGCGACATGGCCGTGGCGCTCAAGCTGCAGCGCCTGGTCTAGGGCCTCGGCCCCGGGATTGCGTCATGGTCGAACGCCACGCACGGCTGGACGCGCTGCGCGGACTGGCCATGGTGTGGATGGCGGCCTTCCACTTTGGCTTCGATCTCAACCACTACGGCTGGCTGCTGCCACGACAGGACTTCTACGGGGACCCCTTCTGGACGACCCAGCGTACCGTCATCGTCTCGCTGTTCCTGTTCGTCGCCGGGTTCTCGCAGGCAGTGGCCGCCGAGAAGGGGCCCGACGAGGCGCGCTTCTGGCGTCGGTGGGCGCAGGTGGCGGGGTGCGCGTTGCTGGTGTCCCTCGGCTCGATGCTGATGTTCCCGAAGAGCTGGATCAGCTTCGGGGTCTTGCACGGTGTGGCGGTGATGCTCCTGCTGCTGCGCCTGGCCGCGCCGCTGCGTACGGGGCTGTCGCTGCTCGGGGCCGTCGCGCTCGTGTTGCCGCTCCTGGTGCAGCACCCCTTCTTCGACAGCCGCTGGACGAACGGCCTGGGCCTGGTCACGCGCAAGCCGGTGACCGAGGACTGGGTGCCTGTGCTGCCCTGGTTGGCGGCCATGGCCTGGGGGTACGCGGCCGGCAGGCTCGTGCTCGCGCGCGCGCGGAAGCTGCTGACCGGGGCGCTGCCTCGGGCGCTGCGGCCGCTGGCGGCGCTCGGGCGCTGGCCCCTGACCTTCTACATGCTGCACCAGCCCGTGCTCATCGGGCTCGTCGGGGCTGCTACGCTGCTGGCACGATGAAGCCGACGCAACTGCTCTTTGGATTTCATGCCGTGGGGGTGCGCCTGAAGGTGGCGCCCGAGTCGGTGCTCGAGGTGCACGTGGACGCCAGCCGGCGCGATGCGCGGATGCGCCAGTTCGTGCAGCGTGTGCAGGCGGCCGGGCGCCGTCTGCAGGAAAGTGACGATGCGCAACTGACACGCCTGGCCGGCACCGGGCGCCACCAGGGTGTGGTCGCGCGGGTCCAGCCGCTGAAGCCCGCGCACTCGCTGGACGACCTGCTGGACGCCGCCCAGGCGGCTGGCCGGGGCCCAACGTTGCTCCTCGTGCTCGATGGCGTGACGGACCCGCACAACCTGGGTGCCTGCCTGCGCACGGCCGATGGCGCCGGCGCCCATGCCGTGATCGCCCCGAAGGACCATGCCGTGGGCCTGGGGCCCACGGTGGCCAAGGTGGCCAGCGGCGCCGCCGAGACCGTGCCCTACCTGATGGTCACCAACCTGGCGCGCACCCTGGGCGAACTGCAGGAGCGCGGCATCCGTGTCGTGGGCTTGAGCGACGACGCGCCGCACACGCTGCACGAGGCGAACCTTGGCGGCCCGCTGGCGCTGGTGCTCGGGGCCGAGGGCGCCGGCATGCGAGCGCTCACGCGCCGCACCTGCGACGAACTGGTGCGCATCCCGATGGCCGGTGCCGTGGAGAGCCTGAACGTGTCGGTGGCGGCCGCCGTGTGCCTGTACGAGTCCGTGCGGCAGCGGCAGGCGGCCGGCCGGGCACCTGCCTGAGGCTCTCGCCTGAGGCCCCGGTTCAGACCCAGCCGAGTGCGCCGGCAGCGGCACCGGCGGCCATGGGCCACAGCGGGCTGAGCCGGGTGCGCAGCATCAGCGCCACGGTGCCGATCACGAGCGCCCAGGCAGCCGGCTGGCCGTGCGTCGGCTCGGCCAGCACCCAGCCCGTGGAGAGCAGCAGCCCGATGGTCACCGGCGCGAGTCCCTGGACGAAGGCGCGCACCGCAGGCGCATCCCGCCGCGGCTGCACCCAGCGCGCGAAGTGGAGGGCCACCACCGTCGAGGGCAGCAGCGAGCCGCCGAGCGTGGCTGCCACCCCGGTCAGTCCGGCCACGTTGAAGCCGATCACCGCCACGAACAGCACGTTCGGCCCGGGTGCGGCCTGCGCGAGTGCGACCGAGCCGTTGAACTGCGCGTCGCCGAGCCAGCCGCGCTTGTCCACCACCCAGCGGTGCATTTCCGGAACCGTGGTGATGGCCCCGCCGACGGCCAGCAGGGAGAGCATCGCGAAGTGCAGGAAGAGTTGCACATGGTCGGCCGGGCCCAGGCCGAGCGTGCCGTAGAGCAGCGCGTTCACGTGGGCTTGGCCCCTCGCAGTCGCCGCCAGGCCAGCGCCCAGGCCGCCAGCCCGATGCCGGGCAGCACGGCCACCAGCGGCCAGCGCAGCACACCGATGGCCAGCACGGTGCCGGCCACCAGCGCCAGGCAGGCCGGCACGCCCATGACGTTGCGCGACAGCGCACCCGCGAGCCGAAGGGCGGTGGCCAGGATGAGGCCGGCGGCCACGAGGCTCATGCCCCTGAGCGCGCCGCCGGCCAGCGCCAAGGCGGCGC
>JBJTVI010000362.1:0-2574 GCA_046081145.1 Rubrivivax sp. | reverse complement strand
AGGATTCCCTGCTGGTTGAGGCCGATGGCAGCCCCGCCCTTGTGCTGAAAGTCGGCGAATCGCTCTGGCTGGAGCAACCCGACCTTTGGACATCTGCTGGGTTTGACCCCCATTACACCACCGAACGCGAGGACGACGGCTCGGTCTGGCTGCTGTTCGGTGATGGGCTGCGCGGTCAGGCTCTAGATCTTGACTCTGATCCCAAGATCGAACTTGCCTATCGGCGTGGCATGGCCGAGGCCGGCAACCTTGGCGTCTTCGCGCTGAATGCCGCTCTGCCACCCGAGGGTGACGACGCTGGCGCGGCAGCCGCCTTCGCTGCCCTGGCGATCCGAGCGGCGACCAACATCCTCCCCGCCACCGGTGGGCGGGGAGCCGTGTCAGCCGATGTGGCGCGCCAACTGATCCCCGAATCCCTTCGCCATCCCGCGCTTGAGCGCTGCGTCACCGCCGATGACTACGCACGTGCTGCCGAGACGGTGCCGGGCATCGCCCAGGCCGCTCCGCGCCTGCTGGGCGGCCTGTTCAGCACCATCGCCGTCCTTTGCGCCCCGGAGATCGGTGACGACCTGCCGCCTGCGCTGGCTGATGCGGTGCATGCCCGGCTCAATGCCCTGCGCATGACCGTGCGTGAGCACCGCGTCGCTGCGCCCGACTACCTGCCGCTGGATATCGCGCTGCTGATCTGCCCGGCCAAAGGAGCGGAGGCGGCAGCGGTACGCCGCGCGGTGCGCGTGGCGCTAGCCCCGGGCAGCGCAGCGGCACCGGGTTTCTTTCACCGCAGCCGCGCAGGCTTCGGCGCTGCAGTGCGGCTGGCCGACCTGCTGGCCACTGTCCACGCCGCAGCAGGCGTCAGGGCGGCCAAGGCGCTCGTATTTCGGCCGCTTTTGGATGCAGGCGGCGACGCCGTGCGACGCGCCATCCTGCCCGGCCCCACCGAGATCGTTCAGTTCGCCGCCGATGAGGCTCGGCCCGAGCGGGGGCGCCTGACGGTCCGCATTGAGGGCATCGATCCCCACGATCCTCCCGCCGCCTTCACCGTCGGCGGCCCCGCGCCGGAGCTCCTGCCATGAGCCGCCCGCCCATCCATCGCCGTCCACCCTCGCCCCGCGGCGACCCCGCCACTCCGGGCACCGGCTACTTTTCCCCGGACTTCGCTGCACTCGTGGAGCTGGCCGAGACCGTGGCACGCGATGGCCCTGGCCTGGTCATCCCACCCAAGGGACGGGGACTGGCCCGCACCTTGATCGAGCTGCCTGCCGTGCTCGCCCATCTGCTGGGCGCTCATCAGAGCCTCTACGCCCGCGAGGCGTTCATCGCCACCGCGCAGCTGCCTGACAGCCTGACGCGCCATGCCCGCAAGCTCGCCTATGAGCCCGATGCCGGCGTTGCCGCGACAGGCCTTGCCGCCTTCACGGCCAAGCCGGGCCTTGCTGGCACGTTGCAGCCCGGGTTTGGGCTGCAGTCCACGGCCAAGGGCGAAGTGAAGGCTCAGGCCTACGAGACGCTCGAGCCGCTCGAGCTGAATGCGACGTGGAACGCCTTGCGCCCCGCCGACGCGATGGTGCCGACGCCGATGGTCTTCGCCGGGGGCCTCATCGAGTTGCCGCTCGCTTCTCGCCACGGCCTTGCCCGCGATGCAGTGGTGCTGCTGGAAGGGCAGGGCCGCGCCGCCGTTCTGCGTGTGGACGATCCGCTGGACGATGCGCCAACCTCTCGCATCCGGCTGCGCCGCATCGGCGGGCCGCTCAACGAGACGTGGCCGGTCGTGGCTGCGGGCTATCGGCTGCTCAGCCGCCCTGCCATACAAGAAAGACTGTTTGGCTCAACAGCAAACCCCTCTGTCTTTCCGCCAGACCTGGTTGCTGTTCCAACCGCCTATGTCGAGCCAACCCAAACGGCCACGACCAGCTTCGGTTACGTCCTGCCAACAGGAGCCGCCGCGCTCGGCAGCCGCCTCTATCTGATCAGAGAGGTCGACACACCTGCGCAGGGCGCATTCGCTGGTCTCGTCAGCCCGTCCAGCGCCGAGGCGCTGCGTGTGACAGCTGTCGATAGCCATGTCGTGCAGGTCCGCCGGGGAGTGTACGAAACCCGGCCCACGGTCAGTGTCAGCGGCACAGGTTCGAATACGACCGTCGGTGTGACCAGCACACCCACCGTGACCCAGACCGACACGGGGGGCAGGGTCACGACACTGGGCCTGGCTGATGCGGTGAGCGGGGTTGCTCGGCGTTTCGGGTCCGGGCAGCCCTTTCCTCTCGACGCCACCCTTCTGACCAGCTGGGCCGAGACCGTGGCCGTGGCAACACTTTCGCCGAACCCCGCGCCGCTGGGGACCGAAGTTCCGCTCGCCGAGGACCTCAGCACGATGCGTCCAGGGCGCACGGTGATCCTGCGCCATACCTCCAATGGCGCGGCACTCGCCGCCACGCTGGCCCGCCTTCAGGCCCCTGTTGCGCCGGGCGCGCCCTGGACGGCCACACTAGCTCCTGCCGCCGGTGGTTCGATTCCCGCCGACTTCACTCGCAGCAGCGTCGAGATCCTCGCCAACGTCGCCCGTGTCAGCCACGG
>JBJTVI010000361.1:0-5123 GCA_046081145.1 Rubrivivax sp. | reverse complement strand
GCGCTGGCCCGCGTGCTGGCTGCCGGCCAGGAGCAGGCGCGCGAGCCGCGCTGGCGCTTCCTGCGGGGGGTTCTCCTGGCAGACCTGGGCCGCACCGAGGAGGCGGCAGCCATCTACACGGCGCTCACGCAGGAGTTTCCCGAACTGGCCGAGCCGCACAACAACCTGGCCGTGCTGCGCGCCGCCCAGGGGCGGCTGGACGAGGCCCGCGTGGCGCTGGAGGCCGCCCTGCGGGCAGACCCCGGCCACCGCGAGGCGCGCGAGAATCTGGGGGACGTCTACGTCCGCCTGGCCCTGCGCCTGTGGGAAGCGCTGGGGCCCGCAGCCGGAAGGCGCGAACCCGAGCCCGAGTTGCATCGCAAGCTGCGACTGGCGCGCGAGATCGTCCAGCCGGGCCGGTAGGCGACACTGCCAGCCACCGCAGCTTCGCGCCGTCCCACCTGCCTCACGCCTGCCTCACGCCTGCCTCGAACCCGCCTCAATCCTTCTTCAGACCTGCCCCCACGAATTCCCCCCGGAGAACCTGCCATGCGATCGCTTGCCCGTGCCGCCCTCGCCCTGTGCCTGATGTGTGCCGCCCTGCCCGGCTGGGCCCAGAAGGTGCGCCTGCAGACCTCTGAAGGCAGCGTGCTCATCGCCCTGCAGCCTGACAAGGCCCCGCGTACGGTCGAGAACTTCCTGCAGTACGTGCGCGCCGGGCACTACGACGGCACGATCTTCCACCGCGTCATCGAGAGCTTCATGATCCAGGGCGGCGGATTCGACGCCCAGCTCAACCAGAAGCCGACGCGGGGCCCGATCCCGCTGGAGGCCCGCAGCGGCCTGAGCAATGTGCGCGGCAGCGTCGCCATGGCCCGCACGGCGGTACCGGATTCGGCCACGGCGCAGTTCTTCATCAATGTCGTCGACAATGCCTTCCTGGACGCTGCGCAGGCCCGCGACGGCCAGGGTTACGCGGTCTTCGGCCAGGTGGTCGAGGGCATGGACGTGGTGGACCGCATACGCGCGGTGCCCACGGCGTCTCGCGGGCCGCACCAGAATGTCCCCACCCGGCCCGTCACCATCGTCAAGGCCACCGTCGAAAACTGAGACCGCCCGCATGAACCCCCAAGTCGACCTTCATACCAGTTCCGGCGTCATCCGCGTCGAACTCGACGCCGCCAAGGCGCCGCTGTCGGCCGAGAACTTCCTCGCCTACGTGCGTGCCGGCCACTACGACGGCACCGTCTTCCACCGCGTGATCAAGGGCTTCATGGTGCAAGGCGGCGGCATGGATGCCGACATGCGGCAGAAGTCCACCCAGGCCCCCATCCGCAACGAGGCTTCCAACGGCCTGCGCAACCACCGCCACACGCTGGCCATGGCGCGCACCAGCGACCCGCACTCCGCCACCGCGCAGTTCTTCATCAACACGGTGGACAACGGCTTTCTGGATCACCGCTCGGAGACCCCGCAGGGCTGGGGCTACGCCGTCTTCGGGCACGTGGTCTCGGGCGGCGAGGTGGTCGACCGCATCGAAGCGGTGCGAACCGGCCGCAAGGGCTTCCACGACGACGTGCCGCTCGAGCCGGTGACGATCGAGCGCGCCGTCATCGTCGAGTGAACCCGGCTCCGGCGGCGGCGCATCCGCCCGCCGCTCCCGTGCTCGCCCTGCCGCCGGGCTGCCACTCGGTGGATTTCCTCTCCGACGTGCACCTGCGCCCGGAGGCGCCACGTACCTTCGAGGCCTGGCGCGCTCACATGCTCGGCACGCCGTCACAGGCCATCTACATCCTCGGTGACCTGTTCGAGTTGTGGATCGGCGACGACGCGGCGGGCGGAACCTTCGAGGGGCGCTGCATCGAGGTCCTGTGCGAATCGGCCCGTACCCGGCACCTCGCCTTCCTCCCCGGCAACCGGGATTTTCTGCTCGGGCAGGCGGTGTGCCGCCGGGTGCCGATGCAGGCCCTGCCCGATCCGGTCGTCATGCAGGGCTACGGCACACGGCTGCTGCTGGCCCACGGCGACGCCTGGTGCCTGGAGGATGCGCCCTACCAGGCCTTCCGGCAGGAGGTACGAAGCCCCGCCTGGCAGCAAGACTTCCTCGCGCGCCCGCTGGCCGAGCGGGCCGAGATGGCCACCGGCATCCGGCGCGCCAGCCAGGCCCGCAAGCGGGAGCTGCCCGACCCGTCGCTCTGGGCAGACCTCGATGCCGGCGCCGTCCGATCCGCCCTGCGCGAAGCCGGTGCCTGCACGCTCGTGCACGGGCACACGCACCGCCCGGCCTGCCACGCACTCGGAGAGGGGCTGGAGCGTTGGGTCCTGTCGGATTGGGACCTCGAAGGGACAGCCGCGCGAGCCGACGTGCTGCGCTGGAGCGCCACGGGCCTGGCCCGGCATGGCGTGCCCGCCCCGTGATCGCGGCGTGGCAGGCAGCCTGGGTGCGCTGGCGCGAGGGCCGGGCGCTCGCGCGCCGCGCCATTCCGGACCTGCTCTGGCGGCGAACGCTCAAGCGCTTTGCCTTTCTGCCGCAGGCCGGCGAGCGCGAGGCCCGGCTGCGCCGCCTCACGAGCCTGTTCCTGGACCGCAAGGAGTTCAGCGGCGCGCACGGCCTGACGGTCACCGATGACATGGCCGTGGCCATCGCCGCGCAGGCCTGCCTGCCGGTGCTCGAACTGGGCCTGGATCGCTACGACGGATTCGTCGGCATCGTGGTGCATCCGGGGCTGGCCCGGGCCCGTCGGCGGCACGAGGACGAGAGCGGCATCTGGCACGAGTACGACGAGGTGTTGTCGGGCGAGGCACTCGAGGGGGGGCCGATCATGCTCTCCTGGCGTGATGTGCGTGGCGCGGGTGCCTCGGCCAACCGCGGCTACAACGTCGTCATCCACGAATTCGCCCACGTGCTCGACATGGCCGATGGCGAGGTCGACGGCGTGCCGCTGTTGCCGCGCGAACTGCCGCGGGCACGCTGGATCCGGACCATCGAGGACGAATACGCCCGCCTCGCCAAGGCCGTGGAGGCCGGGGTCGAAACCGCGCTGGACCCCTACGGCGCCCAGGCGCCCGAGGAGCTGTTTGCCGTCGCCAGCGAGGCCTTCTTCGTCTCGCCAGACCTGCTGCGCGCAGAGCACCCCGGGCTCTACGAACTCCTGCGCGACTTCTACCGCCAGGACCCCGCCTGCGGGCTCGCTTCCGAAGAAGGAGCTTAGCCCGGGGCGGCGCCGCAGGGCCTCAGGCCGCCGTGGCCTCGGCCTTGGAGCGGTCGCTCTTCTTGGGGGGCTGGATGTCCAGCGTGACTTCGCCCTTGTCGTCCACGCCCACGGTCAGCCGGCCGCCGTCGGTGAGCCGGCCAAAGAGCAGTTCGTCGGCCAGCGCCCGGCGGATGGTGTCCTGGATCAGGCGCTGCATGGGCCGCGCGCCCATGAGCGGGTCGAAGCCCTTCTTGGCCAGGTGCCGGCGCAGGGCGTCGGTGAAGGTGGCCTCCACCTTCTTTTCGCCGAGCTGGCTCTCGAGCTGCAGCAGGAACTTGTCGACCACGCGCAGGATGATGTCCTCGTCAAGCGCCCGGAAGTTCACGATCGCGTCGAGCCGGTTGCGGAACTCCGGCGTGAACAGCCGCTTGATGTCGGCCATCTCGTCGCCCTGCTCACGCCGGTTCGTGAAGCCGATGGTCGACTTGTTCATCGTCTCGGCGCCCGCATTGGTGGTCATGACGATGATGACGTTGCGGAAGTCGGACTTGCGGCCGTTGTTGTCCGTGAGCGTGCCGTGATCCATCACCTGCAGCAGCACGTTGAAGACGTCCGGATGCGCCTTCTCGATCTCGTCGAGCAGCAGCACGGCGTGCGGCTTCTTGGTGATGGCTTCCGTGAGCAGACCGCCCTGGTCGAAGCCGACGTACCCCGGCGGCGCGCCGATGAGGCGGCTCACCGCATGGCGCTCCATGTATTCGGACATGTCGAAACGCACGAGCTCGATCCCAAGCACGTAGGCGAGCTGCCGCGCCACCTCCGTCTTGCCCACGCCCGTGGGGCCGCTGAAGAGGAAGGAGCCGATGGGCTTTTCCGGCTTGCCGAGCCCCGAGCGCGCCATCTTGATGGCCGAGGCCAGCGCCTCGATGGCCGGGTCCTGGCCGAAGACGACGCTCTTGAGGTCGCGATCCAGGCTCTTGAGCTTGCTGCGGTCGTCGCTTGAAACGCTGGCTGGGGGGATGCGCGCGATCTTGGCCACGATCTCCTCGACCTCGATGCGCGTGATGGTCTTCTTCTGCTTGTTCTTGGGCAGGATGCGCTGCGCCGCGCCCGCCTCGTCGATCACGTCGATCGCCTTGTCCGGCAGGTGCCGGTCGGTGATGTACTTGGCCGAGAGTTCGGCGGCCGCCTGAAGCGCGGCGGTGGCGAACTTCACGCCGTGGTGATCCTCGAAGCGCGACTTCAATCCCTTGAGGATCTCCACCGTCTGCTCCACCGAGGGCTCGACGACATCGATCTTCTGGAAGCGCCGCGACAGCGCCGAATCCTTCTCGAAGACGCCGCGGTACTCGGTGAAGGTGGTGGCACCGATGCACTTGAGCGAGCCATTGGAAAGCGCCGGCTTGAGCAGGTTGCTGGCATCGAGCGTGCCACCGCTGGCCGCACCAGCCCCGATCAGGGTGTGGATCTCATCGATGAACAGGACGGCGTGGGGCTGGTCCTTGAGCTGCTTGAGCACGCCCTTGAGCCGCTGCTCGAAATCCCCGCGGTACTTGGTGCCGGCCAGCAGCGCACCCATGTCCAGCGAGTAGACGCAGGCCTGCGCCAGCACCTCGGGCACGTCCCCCTGGGTGATGCGCCAGGCCAGGCCCTCGGCGATGGCAGTCTTGCCCACCCCGGCCTCACCCACCAGCAGCGGGTTGTTCTTGCGCCGGCGGCACAGCACCTGGATCACGCGCTCCACCTCGAGCTCGCGGCCGATGAGAGGGTCGATCTTGCCCTCTCGGGCCTGCTGGTTCAGGTTCTGCGTGAATTGGTCCAGGGGCGAGCTCTTCTGCTCGCCGCCCGCACCGCCCTCCTCGCGCTCGGAGGGCCCCTCTCCGGCCGGGCTGTCGCCCGGGCGCGCCGGCTCCGGCGGATCGGACTTGCGGATGCCGTGGGCGATGAAGT
>JBJTVI010000360.1:0-7531 GCA_046081145.1 Rubrivivax sp. | reverse complement strand
GCGGTCTTTGAGCGGCACGGCCGACAGCGGCTCCACACCGGCCCACAGCCGCGCGGCCAGCTGCAGGTACTCCTGCTGCACCGCGGCGAGCTCGGGCGTGTCCTCCATCTCGAAGAGCGTGGACTTCTTCAGGCGGCTGCGACGGATCGCGTCCAGATCCGGAAAACGCGCCATCGTCTTGAGCCCGATGCGCGAGTTGAACTTGTCGATCTGGTCGGTCTCGGCGCTGCGGTTGGCGATGACGCCACCGAGCCGCACGTTGTAGTTCTTCGATTTCGCCCCGATGGCCTGCACGATGCGATTCATCGCGAAGATCGAGTCGAAGTCGTTGGCCGTGACGATGAGCGCCCGGTCGGCGTGCTGCAGCGGGGCGGCGAAGCCCCCGCACACCACGTCGCCCAGCACGTCGAAGATCACCACGTCGGTTTCTTCCAGCAGGTGATGCTCCTTGAGGAGCTTCACCGTCTGCCCCACCACGTAGCCGCCGCAGCCCGTGCCCGCGGGCGGGCCACCCGCCTCCACGCACATCACGCCGTTGTAGCCCTCGTAGACGAAGTCCTCCGTGCGCAGCTCCTCGGCGTGGAAGTCCACCGACTCGAGCACGTCGATGACGGTGGGCATCATCTTCTTGGTCAGCGTGAAGGTGCTGTCGTGCTTGGGGTCGCAGCCGATCTGCAACACCCGCTTGCCGAGCTTGGAGAAGGCCACCGACAGATTCGAAGATGTCGTGCTCTTGCCGATGCCGCCCTTGCCGTAGACGGCAAAGACCTTCGCCTGCCCGATCTTCACGCCCGGGTCCTGGTGCACCTGCACGCTGCCCTCGCCGTCGGCGCGGTGGGCGTTGCGCTTCAGGGTGGGAAACGGAAGGGGGGTTTCGTTCATGCGGATGGCTCCTCGCCGTGGGACGCTGCGGATGCAGCGCTCATGCCACGGCCCTCTCGTGCACGCCCTCGAGGCGATCCTCGAGTTCCTCGCCCGCGCGCCGAAGCGCCTCGAGCGTCTTTTCATCAGGGTTCCAGTACTGCCGCGCCTGGGCCTCGAGCAGCCGGTTTGCCACCTTGGCCGAGGCTGCCGGGTTCAGTCGTGCCAGCCGGTCGCGCATCGTTTCGTCGAGCACGAAGGTCTGCGCCAGCTGCTGGTAGACCCAGGGCTGAACCTGGCCCGTGGTGGCCGACCAGCCCATGGTGTTGGTGAGGTGGGCCTCGATCTGGCGCACCCCCTCGTAGCCATGCTCCAGCATGCCCTCGTACCACTTGGGGTTGAGCATGCGCGTGCGGGTCTCCAGCGCAACCTGCTCCGTCAGCGTGCGCACGGTCCCCTCGCCGCGGGTCTGGTCGCCGATGTAGACGGGCGGGGCCTTACCGCCGCGCGCGCGCTTGACGGCGCCCGTGATGCCACCCAGGGTGTCGAAGTAGTTGTCCACCGTCGTCACGCCGAGCTCGACCGAGTCGAGGTTCTGGTAGGTCAGCTGCACGTGCGAGAGCACGCTTTGCAGCAGCTCGGGCTGCTTCTGCGGACGGCCGTTGACGCCGTAGGCGAAACCCTTGCGGCGCGAGTAGGTCTCGGCCAGTTCGTCCTCGCCTTCCCAGCGGCTGCTCTCCACCAGGTTGTTCACGTTGGAGCCGTAGGCGCCCTCGGCGTTGCCATAGACGCGCAGCGCCGCCACCTCGAGCGAGCAGCCGTGCTGCACCTGGTAGTCGAGCGCGTGCTTGCGCACGAAGTTGCGCTCGCTCGGCTCGTCGGCCGCCGCGGCCAGGTAGGCCGCTTCGGCCAGCACCTTGATCTGCAGCGGCATGAGGTCGCGAAAGATCCCCGACAGCGTGATCACCACATCGATGCGCGGCCGGCCCAGCTCGGCCAGCGGAATCAGCACCGCACCCGCCACGCGCCCATAGCTGTCGAAGCGCGGGCGCGCGCCCATCAGTGCCAGCGCCTGGCCAATGGGGGCGCCTTCGGTCTTGAGGTTGTCGGTGCCCCACAGCACTATCGCGATCGACTCGGGCAGCGGGTTGCCGTCGGCGGCGTGGCGCGCGAGCAGCCGCTCGGCCTGGCGCGCGCCATCCTGAATCGCAAAGGCGCTCGGGATGCGGAAGGGATCGAAGCCATGCAGGTTGCGGCCCGTGGGCAGGATCTGCGGCGAGCGCAGAATGTCCCCACCCGGAGCCGGCCGCAGGTAGCGGCCGTCGAGCGCCCGCAGGATGCCCTCGAGTTCGGTGTCGCGCGAAAGGTGGGCGGCGGCCTGCTCGAGGTCGCGAAGTGCCGCCAGGCGCTGCGGGTCGCGCTTCACGCCCAGGCCCGCCAGCACCTCCTCGGCCTTGCGCCCAGCGGCCAGGGCCTGGGCCTGGGCCCGATCCAGCGGCACCAATCCGCCCTCTGACATGGCCAGCAGCATCTCGGCACGCTCGGCCTCGCAGGGCGAGCGCCCGACCACGTGCAGGCCGTGCGGGATGAGCGTGTACTCGAGTTCGAGCACCTGTGTGGAGAGCGCCGCGATGCGCGCATCGGCCTGGCCACCGGGCTCGCTCACCCACGCCGGCTCGGCGGTGGCGAGCTCGAGTTGCGCCGCCTGTGCCTGCACGAGGGCCGCCAGCGCCGCGCGCTCCGGGGCGCCGGGCTCCAGCATTCGCCAGCGATCGATGGAGGACTTCAGGTCAATCAGGCCCCGGTACAGGCCGGCCTGCGCCACGGGTGGCGTGAGGTAGCTCACGAGCGTGGCGCCCGAGCGGCGCTTGGCGATCGCCCCCTCCGAGGGGTTGTTCGCCGCGTAGAGGTAGAGGTTGGGCAGGTCGCCGATGAGGCGATCCGGCCAGCACGCGCCCGACAGGCCGCTTTGCTTGCCTGGCATGAACTCCAGCGCCCCGTGCGTGCCGAAGTGCAGCACGGCGTGGGCGCGGAAATCCTCGCGCAGGGAGCGGTAGAAGGCCGAGAAGGCGTGCGTGGGCGCCAGGCCCTTCTCGAACAGCAGCCGCATCGGATCGCCCTCGTAGCCGAAGCCCGGCTGCACCGCCACGAGCACGTGGCCGAACTGCCGCCCGAGCACGAAGATGGACGCGCCATTGGTGAGCTGGCGGCCAGGCGCCGGCCCCCACTGCGCCTCGATCTCCTTGAGCCAGCGTTCACGCCGCAGGTGGTCGTCGGTGCGCACGAGCGCGTGCACGTTGGCGTCCGCCCCGTACTGCGCGGCATTGCCCGCCAGCAGCGATTCGCGCAGCGCCTGCACGCTCGCCGGCAGCTCCACCGTGTAGCCCTGCTCGCGCATCGCCACGAGCGTGTTGTAGACCGACTCGAAGACCCCGAGGAAGGCAGCCGTGCCCACGTTGCCGGCATTGGGCGGGAAGTTGAAGAGCACGATCGCCACGCGGCGCTCGGCGCGCTCGCTGCGGCGCAGCTCCACCAGCCGCGCCACCCGTTCGGCGAGCGTGCGTGCACGCTCCGGGCAGGGGTGCATGTCGCGCGCGCCCTGCCCTTCGTGGAAGGTGCAGCGCTCGTGGCAGCCCCGGCAGGTGGAGCCCGGTGCGCCCACGCGGCCACCGAAGACGGTGGGACCGGTGGCGCCATCGAGCTCGGGAATGGCCACCATGATCGTGCTCTCCACCGGCAGCAGCCCGCGCTCGGAGCCGCCCCATTGGTCGAGCGTCTGGAACTCCACCGGGTGCGCCGCCACGTAGGGCACGTCCAGCTGCGCCAGCACCTCCTCGGCCGCGTGCGCGTCGTTGTAGGCCGGCCCACCCACGAGCGAGAATCCCGTGAGCGACACCACTGCGTCCACGGTGGCGCGACCGTCCTTGGTGAAGAAGCGCTCGATGGCCGGCCGCGCATCCAGCCCCGCGGCGAAGGCAGGCACCACACGCAGCCCGCGCGACTCCATGGCCGCGACCACGCCGTCGTAGTGCCCGGCGTTGCCCGCCAGCAGGTACGAGCGCAGCATCAGCAGCCCCACCGTCCCGCGCGCGGGCAGGCCCTCGGGCAAGGCGGGCAGCGCCGCCGCATCGGCGACCAGGCGCGGACGCATGCGGGGGTGGTACACGCCCACCTCGGGGTACTCCACCGGCGCGGCCGCCTTGTGCAGCCCGCGCAGGGCGCGCCGCGGCCCATCGGCGTAACGGTCCACCAGGTGGCGCACCAGGTTGAGCACGTTCTCGTCGGAGCCACCGAGCCAGTACTGCATGGCCAGGAAGTACGCGCGCACGTCCTGTGCCGTGCCGGGGATGAAGCGCAGCATCTGCGGCAGGCGCCGCAGCATCTTCATCTGCGCCGCCCCGCCGCTGGAAGGCGGCTTGCCCTTGTCCTTGCTGCCGCGCAGCCGCTTGAGCAGGGCCATCGGCCCGCTGGCGGGCTTGTCCATGTCGAATGCGCCCAGCCGCGTCAGCCGCACCACTTCGCCGGCCGAGACCATGCACAGCATCGCGTCGCACTGCGTGCGCCGCGCCTGCAGGTCAGGCAGGATCGGCAGGAAGTGGTCCTCCAGGAAGAGCATCGCCGCCACGACGATGTCGGCACGGGCGATGTCCTCGCGGCAACGCGCCAGGCGCTGTTCGTCCCCGGCGAACTCCGAGGCCGCATGCGTGCGCAACTCCAGCCCTGGGTAGTCGCGAAGCAGCTGCGGGCGGGCACGGTCGGTCGCGCTCGCCAGGTGCGTATCCATGGACACGATCACCACGCGGATCGGCGTGGCGGCCGGGCCACCCGGCTCAGCGGGAGAAGTGGGCCTTCGCGTCATAGAGGGTGTCCACCGTGATCGTCGCCAGGCCGCGCTCCAGGGCAAAGCGCTCGGTGTTGCGCCTGGCCTTGCCCCGCACGAAGAAGGGGATCTTCTGCAGCTCGCGCTCGGCCTCGGCAGCCCAGGCGGTGCCTGGCCGCGCGGTTGTGACCGCGACCGCCACATCCACTGGCCCGGCAGCAGCCTCCACCACCGGCTCGGGGTGCATCGGGGCCGCCGAATGCGCCGTGACGGTGAGCGACTTGCCCGAACCCAGGTGTGAGGCCGGTGCGGCGTCGTGGAACTCGAAGTCCCCGCGGAACATCGTCAGCAGGTGCTCCTCCAGGCCCATCATCAGCGGGTGCACCCAGGTGTCGAAGAGCACGTTGGCACCCTCGAAGCCCATCTGCGGTGCGTGTCGGGCCGGGAAATCCTGCACGTGCATCGGCGCGGAGATGACAGCACACGGAATGCCCAGCCGCTTGGCGATGTGGCGCTCCATCTGCGTGCCCAGCACGAGCTCGGGCTGCAACTCCGCCACCTTCGCCTCGACCTCGAGGTAGTCGTCGGTGATCAGCGGCTCCACGCCGTAGAGCTTGGCCGCCTCGCGCACGTCGCGCGCGAACTCGCGGCTGTAGGTGCCCAGACCCACCACTTCGAAGCCGAACTCGCGTGCCGCCACGCGAGCCGCGGCCACCGCGTGCGTGGCGTCGCCGAACACGAACACGCGCTTGCCCGTGAGGTAGGTGGAATCCACCGAGCGCGCGTACCAGGTGGAGCGGTCGTTCGCGTCTTCCAGGGCGCCGCTCGGGTCCACCCCCGCGAGCGCCGCCACTTCGGCGATGAACTCGCGCGTCGCCCCCACGCCGATGGGGATCGTGCGCGTCATGGGCTGGCCGAATACACGCTGCAGGTACTGGGCGGCCGAGGCCGCCACCTCCGGCACGAGCACGACGTTGAAGTCGGCCTCGCCCAGCTGCGCCAGGTCGTTCGGGCTCGCGCCCCAGGGCGCCACCACGTTCACCTCGACCCCCAGGCGCTCGAGCAGCCGGCGCACTTCGCGCAGGTCGTCGCGGTGACGAAAGCCCAGCGCCGTGGGGCCCAGGATGTTGCAGGTGGCGCGTCGGCCCACCGGCACCTCGCGCCGGGTACCCGGGGGCGGAGCAGTGCGGCCACACAGGGCGCGCACGAGCTGTAGAAGGTCTCGCTGGCGCCCCAGTTCTCCTTGCGCTGGTAGGCCGGCAGTTCCAGCGGCACCACCGGGATGGGCAGATCCAGCGCCGCCGCGAGCCCGCCCGGGTCGTCCTGGATGAGTTCGGCCGTGCACGAGGCGCCGACGATCAGCGCCTCCGGCCGGAAGCGCTCGAAGGCCTCGCGCGCCGCGTTCTTGAAGAGCTCGGCCGTGTCGCTGCCAAGGTCGCGCGCCTGGAAGGTGGTGTAGGTGACGGGCGGGCGGTGGTCGCGCCGCTCGATCATCGTGAAGAGTAGGTCGGCGTAGGTGTCGCCCTGGGGGGCGTGCAGCACGTAGTGCAGCCCGCGCATCGCGGTGGCCACCCGCATCGCCCCGATGTGCGGCGGGCCTTCGTAGGTCCAGAGCGTCAGTTGCATGCCGGACTCAGGCAGCGATCAGCTGGCGCCGGCGCAGCGGCCGGGCGAAGAGCTCGGCCAGGTCGGCCGCCTGCTCGTAGCCGTGGATGGGGCTGAAGACGAGCTCGATCGCCCACTTAGTGGTCAGGCCCTGCGCCTCCAGCGGATTGGCCAGGCCCAGACCACACACCACCAGATCCGGAGCCAGGGTGCGGCAGCGGTCCAGCTGGCGCTCGACATCCTGGCCTTCGCTCAGCCGGGTGGAGGCGGGCAGCCAGGCCAGCTCCTCGGCCAGGTGCTCGCGGTGCAGGTAGGGCGTGCCCACCTCGGTCAGGCGCATGCCGAGCTCGCGGGCGAGAAAGCGCGCGATCGGCACCTCGAGCTGGGAGTCCGGGAAGAAGAAGATACGCTTGCCCTCTAGCGCCGGCCGCAACCGAGCGAGCGCGGCCTGGGTGCGTGCCCGCGGCGCCGCCACGGCCGCTTCGACCCGCTCGGCCGGCACGCCCATGGCAGCGGCCGCGGCATGCAGCCAGGCCGTGGTGCCCTCTTCGCCCAGGGGGAACGGCGCCGCCACGCGCTGCGCGCCACGCCCGACCAGTGCGCGCGCCGTGTCGCCCAGGAAGGGCTGGGCCAGCAGAAAGCGCGTGCTCGGGCCCACGGCCGGCATCGCGTCGCTGCGCCGGGCCGGCAGGAAGTGCACCTGCGGCAGGCCCATGGCGGCGAAGAGCCGCGAGAACTGGTCTTCCACCACATCTGCCAGGGCCCCCACCACCACCAGCGAGGGCGGCGCCTGCGGCGCAGCGGCCGGCAGTTCGGGCACGAGCGTGGCCAGGCAGGCATCCTCGCCCTGGGTGAAGGTGGTCTCGATGCCGCTGCCCGAGTAGTTCAGCACCCGTACCTGCGGCGCAAAGCGCTGGTTCAACCGCTGCGCGGCACGCGCGAGATCGAGCTTGATGACCTCCGACGGGCAGGACCCCACGAGGAACAGGGTGCGGATATCCGAGCGCCGCGCCAGCAGCCGCGTGACCACACGGTCGAGTTCCTCGTGCGCGTCGGCCAGACCGGCCAGGTCGCGCTCGTCGATGATGGCGGTGGCAAAGCGCGGCTCGGCGAAGATCATCACGCCCGCTGCCGACTGCAGCAGGTGCGCGCAGGTGCGCGAACCGACAACGAGAAAGAAGGCGTCCTGGATCTTGCGGTGCAGCCAGACGATGCCGGTGAGCCCACAAAACACCTCGCGCTGCC
>JBJTVI010000359.1:0-3902 GCA_046081145.1 Rubrivivax sp. | reverse complement strand
CCTGCGCCGCATCCTGCCGGGCGAGGGCCAGGCCGAGGCCAGCGAGCGGCCGCTGGCCTTCGACGCACAAGGCCAGGCGCTGTGGCTGCTCAGCGACCGGGCGGGCGAGTTTCGCGAGCTCGTGCGGCTGGATCTGGGCAGTGGCCAGACCACCCGGCTCACGGCCGAGCTGGGCTGGGACATCGACTCGGCCTCGCTCTCGCACGACCGGCAGTGGATGGCGCTCGTGGTCAACGTCGACGGGCGCGGCGAACTGCGGCTGCTGGACCTGCGCGAGGGCCGCTTTGCCGCGCTGCCGCCGCTGCCTGCAGGCAGCGTCACGCGCGCGATCTGGCACCCGCTGCGCAACGAGCTGGCCTTTGCCGTGAGCAGCGTGCTCGCGCCCAACCAGCTCCACACCCTGGAGTGGCCAGCCGCGCGCGTGCAGGCCTGGATGCGATCGCCCGTGGCTGCGGCCGGGCGCGAGCTGGCCGAACCTCGCGTGGTGCGCTGGCCGAGCTTCGACGGCCGCATGATCCCGGGCCTGCTGCACCTTCCACCGGCGCGCTTTGCCGGGCCGCGGCCGGTCTACGTAAGCATCCACGGCGGGCCCGAGTCGCAGGCGCGCGCAGGCTACGCCGGGCGCTACAACTTCCTGCTGCAGGAACTGGGCATCGCCGTGCTGCAGCCCAACGTTCGCGGCTCCAGCGGCTACGGCAAGCGCTACCTGGCGCTGGACAACGGCCGGCTGCGCGAGGATGCCGTCAAGGACATCGGCGCGCTGCTGGACTGGATCGCCCAGGAGCCCGGCCTGGACGCGAGCCGGGTCGTCGTCTCCGGCGGCAGCTACGGCGGCTACATGAGCCTGGCGGTGGCGGCCACCTACCCCGAGCTCATCGCCGGGGCCATCAGCTCCGTGGGGATCTCCAACTTCGTGAGTTTCCTGCGGCGCACCGAGAGCTACCGGCGCGACCTGCGGCGCGTCGAGTACGGTGACGAGCGCGACCCCGCGATGCGCGAGTTCCTCGAGCGCATCTCCCCGCTCACGAACGCCCACCGCATCACCCGCCCTCTGTTCGTCGTGCAGGGCCGCAACGACCCGCGCGTGCCCTGGACGGAGGCCGAGCAGATCGTGCAGCGCGTGCGTGCCCACGGCACGCCGGTGTGGTACCTGCTGGCCGACAACGAGGGCCACGGCTTCACGCGGCGAGAGAACACCGAGTACCTCTTTGCCGCCACGGTGGTCTTCCTGCGCCAGGTGATGGGTATCGTCGAGCCTTGACGGCCCCTGGCGCCATGGCCCTGCAGGCATGCGGCTGCGCGCGCCGCTGCTACGCTGCGCGACCACGCGCTGCAGGAGCCGATTGACCATGGGTGCCCCCGAACCGCTTCGCCTCGAACCGGCCTTGTCTGCGGCCAGCACGCCCGACATCGACCCGGCGGAGACCGCCGAATGGCTCGAGGCGCTGCGCGCGGCCGTCGAGACGGGCGGCCCCGAGCGCGGCATGTTCCTGCTCGAGCAGCTCGAGCAGCAGGCGCAGGAGCTCGGCATCGTGCCGCACGTGCAGCCGTTCTCGGCCTACCGCAACACCATCCCGCTGGAGCGTCAGGGCCCCTATCCCGGGGACCTCGTCCTGGAGGAGCGGCTCACGGCGTGGATGCGCTGGAACGCGCTGGCCATGGTGGTGCGCGCCAACCAGGCCTACGGCGAGCTCGGCGGCCACATCGCCAGCTACGCCTCGGCTGCCGAGATCTTCGAGCTCGGCTTCAACCACTTCTTTCGCGGCAGCGCCGACGGCCAAGCGAGCGACCTCGTCTACTTCCAGCCGCACTCGGCCCCGGGCGTGTACGCGCGCGCCTTCCTGGAAGGCCGCCTGAGCGAGGAACAGCTCGCGCGCTACCGCCAGGAGGTGGGCGGCGGCGGCCTGTGCTCGTACCCGCACCCGTGGCTGATGCCCGACTTCTGGCAGTTCCCCACCGGCTCGATGGGCCTGGGGCCGCTCAACGCCGTGTACCAGGCGCGCTTCATGCGCTACCTGCGCTCCCGCGGGCTGCTCGACACCGCCTCGCGCCACGTGTGGGGCGTGTTCGGCGACGGCGAGATGGACGAGCCCGAGTCGATCTCCGGGCTCACGCTGGCCGCACGAGAGCGGCTGGACAACCTCACCTTCGTCGTCAACTGCAACCTGCAGCGCCTGGATGGCCCGGTGCGCGGCAACGGCCAGATCATCCAGGAGCTCGAGGCCCTGTTCACCGGCGCGGGCTGGAACGTGATCAAGGTGCTGTGGGGCAGCGATTGGGATGCGCTCTTCGCGCGCGACACGCGCCACGTGCTGCTGCGCGCGCTCAGCCGCACGGTGGACGGCCAGTACCAGACGCTGGGCGCCAAGGACGGCGCCTACAACGTCGAGCACTTCTTCCGCCAGGACCCCGAGGTGCAGAAGCTCGTGGCCCACATGAGCGAGGCCGAGGTCGACGCGCTCAAGCGCGGCGGGCACGACTTTCGCAAGCTCTACGCGGCCTTTGCCGCCGCGCGCGCGCACCGCGGGCGGCCCACCGTGATCCTGGCCAAGACCAAGAAGGGCTACGGCATGGGTGGTGCGGGCGAGAGCCGAATGACGGCGCACCAGGCCAAGAAGCTCGAGCTCGAGGCGCTCAAGGTGTTTCGCGAGCGCTTCGCGCTGCCGCTCACCGACGAGGATCTGGCGGCCCTGAAGTTTGTGCGCCCGGCTGAAGCCAGCGCCGAGATGCGCTACCTGCGCGCCAGGCGCCAGGCGCTGGGCGGCGTGCTGCCGCTGCGCAATGGCACGAGCCCCGTGCTGCCGGTGCCGGCGGTGGCCGGCTGGGGCGGCTTTGCCCTGGCCGCCGAAGGCAAGGAGATGAGCACGACGATGGCTGCCGTGCGCATGCTCGGCAACCTGCTGAAGGACCCCGTGCTCGGCGCGCGCATCGTGCCCATCGTGGCCGACGAGGCGCGCACCTTCGGCATGGCGAGCCTGTTTCGCCAGGTGGGCATCTACGCGCCCGACGGCCAGCTCTACGAGCCCGAGGACCGCGACTCCATGCTGTGGTACCGCGAGACGCGCGACGGGCAGCTGCTCGAGGAGGGCATCCACGAGGCCGGGGCACTGAGCTCGTGGATCGCCGCGGCCACCTCCTACAGCGTGCACGGGCTGCCGATGCTGCCCGTCTACATCTTCTATTCGATGTTCGGCTTCCAGCGCGTGGGTGACCTCATCTGGGCCGCGGCCGACCAGCGCGCACGGGGCTTCCTCTTCGGCGCCACCGCGGGGCGCACGACGCTTGGCGGCGAGGGGTTGCAGCACCAGGATGGCTCGAGCCTCGTGAGCGCCTCGATGGTGCCCAACTGCGTGGCCTGGGACCCAGCCTTTGCCGGCGAGCTCGCCCTCATCCTCGAGCACGGCATGCGCCGCATGCTGGTGGAGCAGCGCGACGAGTTCCACTACATCACGATGGGCAACGAGAACTACGCGATGCCGAGCTTGCCGGGGTTGGCCGGTGGCAGCTCGGGCTCGGCAGCGGGCACGGAGGCGGGCACGGCCGCGGGGGTGGACCCCAGCCTTCGCGAGGACCTGCTCAAGGGCCTGTACCGGCTGCACGTGGAGAGCGCCCGGGAGGGGCGCGCGAGCGTGCGCCTGCTCGGCTCGGGCGCCATCCTGCGCGAGGTGCTGGCTGCGGCCAGGACGCTCGCGGCCGAGCACGGCATCACCTGCGAGGTCTACAGCGCCACGAGCTTTTCCGAGCTCGCGCGCGAGGCCGCCGCGCTACAGCAGCTCGACCGCGACGACCCCGGTGCCGGGCCGCGCAGGACCCACGTGGTGCGATTGCTGGCCGGCCCGGCGCCGGTGGTGGCCGCCACCGACTACTTGCGCGCCTGGCCGCAGCTGAGTGCCGAGTACGTG
>JBJTVI010000358.1:0-2277 GCA_046081145.1 Rubrivivax sp. | reverse complement strand
CTGCACACCCCGGCCTACGCGGACCCGCCACGCCTGTGGCCCCTTTCGGTCGTGGCGATCGCGGCGCTGGTGGCCCTGCTGCAGCGGGCCACGCCCGCCCGCGCGGCGTGGCTCGGGCTGGCCTTCGGCAGCGGCTGGCTCGGCGCGGGGGTGTGGTGGCTCTTCGTGAGCATGCACCGCTACGGCGGGCTGCCGGCCTGGATGGCAGCGGCGGCGGTGGCCGCGCTGTCGATGGCGCTCTCGTTGTACCTGGCGGTGGCCTGCGCCGCCTGGGCGCGCTGGCGCCCGGGCCGGCCGCTGGCCGATGCGCTGCTGCTGGCGGCGCTGTGGCTGCTGGCCGAGCTTGCGCGGGGGCTGCTCTTCACGGGCTTTCCGTGGGTGGCCAGCGGCTACGCGCTGGTGGATGCGCCGCTGGCCGCCCTGGCGCCTTGGGTGGGGGTATATGGCATCGGTGCCCTGCTGGCGTTCGCGGCGGCGCTGCTGGGCGGGATCTCGGGCTGCCGCGGCCGGGCGCGAGCGGGGGTGCTGCTGGGGGCGGCGGCCGTGCTGCTGGCCCCGCTGGCGCTGCCCGGCAGCGGCTTCACCGAGCCGGCCGGGCGCATCAGCGTCTCGCTGCTGCAGACCGACGTGGCCCAGGAGGAGAAGTTCAGGCCCGCGCGCACGCCCGAGCTCCTGCAGGCGCTGGGCGAGCAGCTGCGAGGCGCGCGCGGGCAGCTCGTGGTGGCGCCCGAGACGGCCGTGCCGCTGCTGCCTGCCCGGCTCGCGGCGCTGGCGCCGCAGTGGTGGGCCGAGCATCTCGAGCCGATCGCGCGCAGCGGGCGCGCGGCGCTGGTCGGGGTACCCCTGGGGGACTTCGACGAGGGCTACACGAACTCCGTGGCGGGCCTGGCCGCGGGGGCCGCCTACCGCTACGACAAGCACCACCTGGTGCCCTTCGGCGAGTTCATCCCCCGGGGCTTTCGCTGGTTCACCGAGCGCATGGATATCCCGCTGGGCGACTTCTCGCGCGGCCCCCTGCGGGCGCCGGCCTTTGCCGCCCTGGGGCAGCGCCTGGGCCCCAACGTCTGCTACGAGGATCTCTTCGGGGAGGAACTGGCGGCACGCTTCACCGACCCCGCGCAGGCCCCCACCGTGCTCGTGAACCTGAGCAACATCGCCTGGTTCGGCGACACGGTGGCGCTGCCGCAGCACCTGCACATCACCCGCATGCGCACGCTCGAGCTCGAGCGGCCGATGCTGCGCGCGACCAACACCGGCGTCACGGCCATCGTCGACCACCGGGGCCGGGTCGTGGACCGGCTGCCGCCTTTCGCGGCGGGCGTGCTCGAAGGGGAGGTCGAGGGCCGCAAGGGCCTCACGCCTTACGCGAGGTGGGCCGGGGCGTGGGGACTGTGGCCGCTGGCCGTGGCGGCACTGGCCGTGATCGCGCTCGTGGTCCTGGCCGGGCGAGGGGGCCGCGCGCGGGCGGCACCCTAGAATCGGGGGTTTTCCCCGGGGCCGACAGCGGCCGCAGCGCGATGCCCACTTTCCAGCAGATCATCCTCCGGCTGCAGGCCTACTGGGCCGAGCGTGGCTGCGCCCTGCTGCAACCCTACGACATGGAGGTGGGCGCGGGCACCAGCCACACCGCCACCTTCCTGCGCGCCCTCGGGCCCGAGCCCTGGCGCGCCGCCTACGTGCAGCCCAGCCGCCGCCCGAAGGACGGCCGCTACGGCGACAACCCGAACCGGCTGCAGCACTACTACCAGTACCAGGTGGTGCTCAAGCCCGCGCCCGCCGACATCCTCGAGCAGTACCTGGGCAGCCTGGAGGCGCTGGGCCTGGACCTGCGCGCCAACGACGTGCGCTTCGTCGAGGACGACTGGGAGAACCCCACGCTCGGAGCCTGGGGCCTGGGCTGGGAGGTGTGGCTCAACGGCATGGAGGTGACCCAGTTCACCTATTTCCAGCAGGTCGGCGGCATCGATTGCAAGCCCGCCACGGGGGAGATCACCTACGGGCTGGAGCGGCTGGCGATGTATCTGCAGGGCGTGGACAACGTCTACGACCTGGTCTGGACGGACGGCCTGAGCTACCGGGACGTCTACCACCAAAACGAAGTCGAGCAGAGCACCTACAACTTCGAGCACAGCGACGTCGAGTTCCTGCTGGCGGCCTTTGCCTCGCACGAGAAGACGGCGCGCCGCCTCGTGACGGAGCAACTCGCCCTGCCCGCCTACGAGCAGGTGCTCAAGGCCGCGCACGCCTTCAACCTGCTCGATGCACGCGGCGCCATCA
>JBJTVI010000357.1:0-5705 GCA_046081145.1 Rubrivivax sp. | reverse complement strand
CATGTTCCACGACCAGGGCCACATCCCGATCAAGATGCTGCGCCCGGCCGGCGCAGCCACGCTCAGCCTGGGCCTGCCGGTGCGCCAGGCCAGCGTGGCGCATGGCTGCGCCTTCGACATCGCCGGCCGGGGCGTGGCGAGCCCGGCGGCCATGATCGAGGCCTGGAAGCTGCTGGCCGAAGGGCCCGCCGCGGCCGCAGGGGCCTGAGCATGGAGGTCGGCTCGGGCACCCCTGCTGCCGTGCAGCTGTGCACCCGCGCCGGCGTGCAGGCGCAGATCGACTGCAAGCCCGGCGCGAACCTGCTGGAGTCGATCGTCGATGCCGGCTGGCAGGTGCCGCACTCGTGCCGCCGCGGCGTGTGCCTGAGCTGCCGCGCGGGCCTGCGTGCTGGCGAGGTCGACGCCCCGCGCAACGCCGACGGCCAGGTGCTGCTGTGCCAGGCCCGCGCCCGCGGGCCGGCCACGCTGGAGGTGGCTCAACTCGAGCGGGCCGCGGCGCCGCAGCGCCTGGACAGCCAGGCCCGGCTCTACAGGCTACGCCGCCTGGCACCCGATGTGGCGCACCTGGAGCTTCGCCTGCCCAACGGCGTGCACCCTCGCTGGCAGGCCGGCCAGTACCTGGAGCTCATCGGGCCCGATGGCGCGGTACGCAGCTACTCTCTGGCGCGCCCGCCCCTGCCCGACGCGAGCCTGCACCTGCACATCCGCCTCGTGCCCGGTGGCGGCTTCAGCGGCTGGCTGCTGCAGGCCTGGCAGCAGATGCAGCAGCGCGGCACCTCACGGCCGCCGGCCGACACGCTGCGCGTGCGCCTGCCCTTTGGTGCACTGGCCTTGCCGGCGGGAGGCGAAGGGCCGGCCGTGCTGCTGGCCTCGGGCACGGGCTTTTCGGCACTGGGCGCCATCGCCGAGGAGGCGATCGCGCGGCGCGACCCGCGGCCGCTGCACCTGTACTGGGGCGCGCGCCGCCCTGAAGATCTCTACGACCTGCCGCGGGCCGAGGCGTTGGCGCGGGCCCATCCGGCCCTGCGCCTGGTGCCCGTGCTCTCGGAGCCCCCTGCGGGCGTGGGCTGGACGGGGCGCACCGGGCTCGTGCACCATGCGGTGATGCAAGACTTTTCCACCCTGGCCGATGTGGACGTGCTCGCCTGCGGCGCCCCGGCCATGCTGGAGGCGGCCGAGCGCGACTTCAGGCGCGAGCGCGGCATGCGGGCCGAGCGCTGGCGCTGCGATGCCTTTCATGTGGCGGCGGCACCCATCGCCGTGGCGACGCCGGCCGACCACGGCCTGCCAATGTCCCCCGCCCGCGAGGCCTGATGGCCCGTTGACGCCAAGCGACGCCGACCATGTCCGTACTCGTGCTCACCCAGCCCCAGCCCCCCGGGCCCTTCCTCGAGGCCTTTGCCCGCCTGGCGCCGCACGAGACGGTACATGCCGAGCTCGAATCGGCCCAGGCAGCAGCCGACGAGGTCGAGGCCGTGCTGCTGTGGCGCCTGGCCCCCGGGGTGCTCGCGCCCTTTCGCGGCCTGCGCATGCTGTGCGCGTCGGCGGCCGGCGTCGACAAGATCCTCTCCTGCCCGGACCTCCCGTCTGGCCTGCCCGTGACCCGTACGGTGGACGCGCAGCAGAACCTGCAGATCGCGCAGTACGTGACGCTGATGGTGCTGCGCCACGTGCGGCGCCTGGCGCTCTTCGAGGAGCAGGCAGCCGCGCGCGCGTGGCGCCGGCATCCGGTGCCTGCGCCCGCGGATGTGCGCGTGGGGCTGCTGGGCCTGGGCCAATCCGGGCTCGCAGTGGCACAGGCCCTCCTGGCACAGGGTTTCACCGTGCTCGGCCACAGCCGCAGCCCGCGCACGTGCCCGGGCGTGGAGACTTTCAGCGGGCCCCAGGGGCTCGAGGCGATGCTGGACCGCAGCGACGTGCTCGTGTGCCTGCTGCCGCTCACGCCCGACACGCAAGGTCTGCTCGATGCACGGCTCTTCGCGCAGCTGCCCCGTGGCGCACATGTGGTGAACGTGTCGCGCGGTGCGCTGGTGGTGGAGCCGGACCTGATCGAGGCCATCCGCAGCGGGCATCTCTCCGGCGCCGCGCTGGATGTGCAGTCACGCGAGCCGCTGCCCCCCGATGACCCCTTGTGGGGCGAGCCGCGCGTGCTCGTCACGCCCCACATCGCCTCGCTGCCCACGCCCGACACCGTCGTGGCGCAGGTGCTGGAGAATCTGCAGCGTGTCCGCAGCGGAGAGCCGCTGCTGCGAGAGGTGGACCTTGCACGAGGTTATTGACCTGCCCGCCCGCGTGCCAAGGGCGGGCCCGAGGAGAACCGGATGGACCTGAGCGAGGCCGGGCGTCTGCGCCCCGAGGAGATCGACGAGACCGAGTGGGCGCTGCGGCTGGAGCTGGCCGCGTGCTACCGCGTCTTTCACCACCTGGGCTGGACCGAGAGCATCTTCAATCACATCACGCTGCGCATGCCGGGCCCGGATCACCACTACCTGATCAATCCCTTCGGGCTGCTCTACAGCGAGGTCACGGCGCGCAACCTGATCCGCGTGAACCTCGAAGGCGAGCCCGTGCGCCCGTCGCCCTACCCGGTGAACGTGGCGGGCTTCGTCATCCACAGCGCCATCCACCGCCACCGGGATGACGCGCACTGCATCATGCACACGCACACCACCGCCGGGATGGCCGTGGCCTGCAAGGAAGACGGGCTGCGCACCGACAACTTCAACAGCGCGCAGCTGCATGGCCGCGTGGCCTACCACGACTTCGAGGGCATCACCACCGACCCCGCCGAGCAGCCGCGCTTGGTGGCGAGCCTGGGCGACAAGGAGGTGCTGATCCTGCGCAACCACGGCCTGCTCACCACCGGCCCGCACCTGCCCGCGGCCTTCGCCACGATGTGGTGCCTGCAGCGCGCCTGCGAGGTGCAGCTGGCCACCGACAGCCTGCGCGGCGCCAACCGCTCCATCCGCCCCGAGGTGCTGGAGGCCATTCCGCGCCAGGCGCGACCGTTCCGGGGCAGTGCCGATGGCAGCGGGCCGCGGCGCGGGCAGGCGATGTTCGATGCGGCGGTGCGCGCGGCGGGCGTGCGGGGGTTCGACCTCGCCTGAGGGCGGGGGTCCGCGGTCACCGCCCGGTCGGCGGGCGTGGTGTGAGCGGCCGTCCTGTGAGCGGCCGCCCTGTCAGCCGGCGTCCTGCGCGACGGCGACGATCTCGAGCTGCGCGAGCACCGTGGGCGGCATGTCCGGGTTGAGGTGCGTGTGGCGGGCCGGGCGGTCGTCGGGGTCCGGAAAGCAGGCCACCCAGTGCGCGTTCAGCGCCTCGCGCAGGCTGTTGTCGCGCAGGTAAGCGGTGACGTGCACCACGTCGTCCAGCGTGGCGCCGGCCTGTTCGAGGAAGCTGCGCAGGTTGTGGAAGAGCCACTGCATCTGCGCCGCAGCGTCGGCCGGCAGCTTGTCCGTGGACGGATCCTTGCCGAGCAGGGCTGATGAATAGATCATGTTTCCCACGCGCGCGCCCATCGGGATGGGCGCCTGGCCATGCGTGACCCCGGGCAGGTGGATCGATCGACCGCGGCGTGGGTTCATGTCTGTGCTCCTGTGTGGCCAGCCGCGTCTTGCGCGTCGGCCGCAATCTCCCCGAAGGTCATCATAGGAGCGGCGCTCACAAGTCTTTCAGCGCCTCGTCCACGAGCTGCGCAAAGCCCTGCGCATCCCCCAGCGCCTGCGCCTGGAGCAGCGCGAGCTTGACGAGGAAGAGCTCGGCTTTGCCGGGGCCCGCCGTGTCGATGGCTTGCGCCAGGCGGTCGTAGACGGCTTCGAGGCCGCCGATGTCCAGGCCGGTGTGGCCCGGTGAGGTGGAAGGCGTCGTCATGGGGTGGGCTCCCTCAGGTGGGCAAGGCCGCTTCGAAGGCTGCGTGCAGCCGGGCGCCATCCAGCGCGAGCCAGCGTGCGCACACATGCTGGTCGGGGCGCAGCAGGTAGGCGGCGCCTGCCGCGGGCACACCGTAGCGTGCCCGGCAGCGGCCATCGGGGTCGGCGATGACCTGGTCGGCGCCGTCCACAGGCGTGCCCGTACCGATTGCGGTCACGCGCAGGGGAACACCCCGCCCGCGCAGCGCGCGGGCAGCCTCGCGCACGCCGGCAGGCAACGCAGGGCCCTGCGTGAAGACGAGCAGGTCGAAGCCGCCACCCAGGTGATCGAGCAGGTAGTCGTCCGGCCCCAGCCGCACGTTGCGCGGCGGCGCCCCGTGCCCCGGCCCGCCTGCAAACCGCGCATCGTCATCGCCTGGGTCGTTGAGCATCGAGTGCGTGTACGCGTGCGGGCGCGACGTGCGCCAGTGGTACAGCGGCCGCACGAACTCGTGCTGGAGGGAGAGGGAGAGCACCGCATCGCGCAGCAGTTGGAAGCCGCGCGTGGGCGGCGTCATGAAGCGCGTGCTCTTGCCCGCCTCGTCGATGATCTCGCGCGCGGCGCCCACGCGCTCGGAGCTGTAGTTGGCCAGCAGAGCCTCGCCCGCCAGGCCCTTGACCACGCAGGCCAGGTGCCAGCCCAGCGATTGCGAATCCTGGAACGCCGTGTTGGCCCCGCGCACGCCAAAGATCGGCAGCAGGTGCGCGGCGTCGCCCGTGAAGAGCACGCGGCCGCAGCGGTAGTCGGGCAGCGTGAGCGTGCGCGCCGAGTACACCGAGGCCCAGTCCATCTCCCAGGCCAGGCCCGCGTGGCCGATCATCGCAAGGGTGGCCTCGATGCGGGCCTTCAGCGACGCGGGCTGTAGCGCCTGCTCGGGCGTCTCGCCGGCGGGCAGCTGGTAGTCCACACGCCAGATGCCGTGCGGCTCACGGTGCACCAGCACCGTGTTGCCCGGGTTCCAGTCGGGGTCGAAGAAGGCCAGCCGCTCGGTGGGCAGCGGCAGCTCGGCGCGGATGTCGGCGATCACGAAGAAGCCTTCGTAGGAGGCGCCCTCGAGCTTCAGGCCCAGCCGCGTGCGCAGGCCCGAGCGGCCACCGTCGGCGGCCACGACCCAGCCGGCCTCGAGCGCGTAGTCGCCCGCCGGCGTGTCCACTGTCAGCACCGCATGGTCCGCGTGCTGGGTGATGCCGGTGACGCAGTTGCCCCAGCGCAACTCGATCAGCGGGCTCGCCGCGCAGGCGTCGACCAGGTACTCCTCCAGGTATTGCTGCTGGATGTTGAGCATCGGGAAGAATCGGTCGTCATCCTCGTGGGGCGCCTCCATGCGGAACACGCGCTGGCCGCGGTAGTACGAGTTGCCGAACCGCCAGGGCAGGCCGGCTTGCGTCATGCGCGCGGCCACGCCGACCTGCTGCAGGATCTCGAGCGAGCGACGCGTGAAGACGATGGCGCGGCTGCCGAGCGAGACCTGCAGCTCGCTCTCGAGCACGACCGAGGGCACGCCGTGGCGGGCGAGCTCGAGCGCGGTCACCAGGCCCGCCGGGCCGGAGCCCACGACGAGCACCTTCGCACGCGGCTGCGCCACGCCCGGCGTCGGCAACCAGGGCGCATGCACCTGGTAGCGGTAGTAGATGGAGGGGCGGGGTTCAGTCAGAGGGTGGTGCATGGGAGCGCTCCCGGCGGCCGGGCACGGCTGCGGCGGCTGCGACCAGAGGTTCGTTCCCCCCAGCCTTGCGGGTTTGCCGAGTCTGCCATCTCGAGGAGGCATCCCGCACAATGGACGCGCCGCGGGTTCG
>JBJTVI010000356.1:0-6442 GCA_046081145.1 Rubrivivax sp. | reverse complement strand
CATCTTGAAGATGCGCACCTTGTCGTGCCGCCCGTGCGACACGACGGTAGCCTTGACGCTGGCACCCGCGACCAGGGGATCGCCGACCTTCAGATCCGCGCCGCTTCCGACGGCAAGAACCTGGTCGATCGTGACTTCCTGGCCCACTTCCGCAGCAATCTGTTCTACCTTGATCTTCTCGCCGGGGGCAACCTTGTATTGCTTGCCGCCGGTTTTTATGACCGCGTACATGTGTGACCTCTCTTGCTGAAACGCTCTGCGCCCGGGGCTGGCCCGAGCGAAGCTTTCCAGTATAACCCGGCCGGCCGCCCCCCGCGCAGCGGGCGGCTGCGGGGCTGGCGTGCGCCCGGGGGAAAGCGCTGCGCCGGGCGCGCTCACCGTGCGCCCCGGACTCGACCTCGCGCCCGCCCTTCCTATAATCTGGCCCTGCCCTGTTGCCCGGCACCGCCCTTGCTGCACACACGAAGCGCCCCGGCCGCCCCCGATGCGGCCGATTTCCTCGACGCCGCGATGCGGCAGGTCGATGCGGTGATCCGTGCGCGGCTGAGCTCACGCGTGGCCCTGATCGACCAGATCTCGCGCTACATCGTGGAGGCTGGCGGCAAGCGGGTGCGGCCGCGCCTGCTGCTGCTGTTTGCCGAGGCCTTCGGCTGCCAGGGCCCGGCGCGCTACGAACTCGCCGCGACGGTGGAGTTCATCCACACGGCCACGCTGCTGCACGACGACGTCGTGGACGAATCCTCCCTGCGCCGGGGCCGCGCCACGGCCAACGCCATCTTCGGCAACGCCGCCAGCGTGCTCGTGGGCGACTTCCTGTATTCGCGCGCCTTCCAGATGATGGTCTCGGTGGGCGAGATGCGGGTGCTCGAGGTGCTGGCCGAGGCCACGAACACGATCGCCGAGGGCGAGGTCATGCAGCTCATGCACATGCACGACCCCGACCTGGCCACCGACAGCTATCTGCGCGTGATCCGCTCCAAGACGGCCAAGCTCTTCGAGGCGAGCGCACGGCTCGGCGCGATGCTCGGCCAGGCGACACCCGCGGTGGAGGAGGCCTGCGCCACCTACGGCCGCTCGCTCGGCACGGCCTTCCAGCTCATCGACGACCTGCTCGACTACGAGGGCAACAGCGCCGAGCTCGGCAAGAACGTCGGCGACGACCTGCGCGAGGGCAAGGTGACGATGCCGCTGCTGGCGGCGATGGCACGCGCCACGCACGACGAGCGCGCGCTGCTGCGCCGCGCCATCGAGGTGGGTGACGTGGAGCAGCTGCCGCAGATCCTGGAGATCGTGCGGCGCACCGGGGCGGTGGAGGTCACGCGCGACGCTGCGCGACTGGAGGCGGCACTGGCGCGCGAGGCCCTGGACAGGGTGCCCGCCGGCCGGGCCCGCGACGCGCTGCTAGAATTGTGCGCTCGGTCGGTGGGGCGCACGTCCTGACCGGCCATGCGTGGGCCCGGCACTCGTGAGAGTCCGCGGCCCGCAATCGGGGTGTAGCTTAGCCTGGTAGAGCGCTACGTTCGGGACGTAGAGGCCGGAGGTTCGAATCCTCTCACCCCGACCAGAGGCCTTCCGGCTCATTCGGCTCGTTCGGCTCTCTCGGCTCACCCGGGGCCCTCGAGTCTCCCTGGCCGCCCAGGGCCCCCGGCGCCCATGCGGCCCATCTTTCGACGGGCCCAATTCCCGGTCCTTTCGGGGCCGTTTCCCCGCTGCAGGCCGATGCGGGCGCGGTACAGTACGGTGTCACCCCACCCACACGTGCATGCCCGCTGACACCGTCGTCGAGCCGCCGCAGTCCGCCCTCACCGGCGTTGCGCGCGTGCTTGTCCACGCCGGCACGCTGACGCAGAAGGCGGCGGAGGACATCTCCAAGGCCGCGCGCGATCGCCGCACGAGCTTCGTGGCCTCCGTCCTGGGCGCCGGCACCGTCAAGCCGGCCGAGCTTGCCCATGTGCTGGCCCGCGCGCTGGCGCTGCCGCTGGTGGATCTCCATGCGGTCGATCTCGCCCGCGCGCCGCGCAACCTGCTCGACACCAAGCTCTCGCAGCAGTACCAGGTCATCGTGCTGGGCCGGCGCGGCAACCGGCTGTTCATCGGCGCCGCGGACCCCACCAGCCAGGAGGCGGCCGAGCGCATCAAGTTCGCCACGCAGCTCACCCCGGAGTGGGTCGTCGTCGAGCACGACAAGCTGCTCAAGCACATCGACGCCTCCACCGCCAGCGCGGGTCAGGCCCTGGACACGATCATCGGCGACGACTTCGAGTTCGAGGCCGCCGAGGAGACCGACGAGACCGAATCCTTCGACGTTGCCGCCGAGGTCGAGGACGCACCGGTGGTGCGCTTTCTGCAGAAGATGCTCATCGACGCGCTGAACCTGCGCGCCTCGGATCTGCACTTCGAGCCCTACGAGCAGAGCTACCGGGTGCGCTTCCGGGTCGACGGCGAGCTGCGCGAGATCACCCAGCCGCCGCTGGCCATCAAGGACAAGCTCGCCTCGCGCATCAAGGTCATCAGCCGGCTCGACATCTCCGAGAAGCGCGTCCCGCAGGACGGGCGCATGAGGCTCAAGTTCGGCAACCGCTCGGTGGATTTCCGCGTCAGCACGCTGCCCACGCTGTTCGGCGAGAAGATCGTCATCCGGATCCTGGACCCTTCCTCGGCCAAGCTGGGCGTGGACGCGCTCGGCTACGAGAAGATCGAGAAGGAGCGGCTGCTGCGCGCCATCGCGCGGCCCTACGGCATGATCCTCGTCACCGGCCCCACCGGCTCGGGCAAGACGGTCTCGCTCTACACCTGCCTGAACCTGCTCAACCAGCCCGGCGTCAACATCGCCACGGTGGAGGACCCGGCCGAAATCAACCTGCCGGGAATCAACCAGGTCAACGTCAACGACCGCGCCGGGCTCACCTTTGCCGCCGCGCTCAAGTCCTTCCTGCGCCAGGACCCGGACATCATCATGGTGGGCGAGATCCGCGACCTGGAGACGGCCGACATCGCCATCAAGGCCGCGCAGACCGGCCACCTGGTGCTCTCCACGCTGCACACCAACGACGCCCCCACCACCCTCACGCGCCTGATGAACATGCGGGTGGCGCCTTTCAACATCGCCGCCAGCGTGCTGCTCATCACGGCGCAGCGCCTGGCGCGCCGGTTGTGCGAGAACTGCAAGCAGCCCACCACCTTTCCCGATGAGGCGCTGCTCAAGGCCGGCTTCCAGGCCAGCGACCTCGACGGCTCCTGGAAGCCCTACCGGGCGGTGGGGTGCACGGGGTGCAACAACGGCTACAAGGGCCGCGTGGGCCTTTACCAGGTGATGCCCATCACCGAGGAGATCCAGCGCATCATCCTCTCGCAGGGCACGGCCCTGGACATCGCCGATCAGGCCCGCCGAGAGGGTGTGCGCGACCTGCGCGCCTCCGGGCTGCTGAAGGTGCGCGCCGGCGTCACGACCCTTGAGGAGGTGATCACCGTCACGAACG
The DNA here is from genome assembly GCA_046081145.1 of Rubrivivax sp. Lineage (GTDB taxonomy): Bacteria > Pseudomonadota > Gammaproteobacteria > Burkholderiales > Burkholderiaceae_C > Rubrivivax. The sequence continues at coordinate 2,963 of JBJTVI010000356.1, read as the reverse complement.
AGTGATCGCCCCCATCGCTCCCATCCCCCCGCTGCCCTTGGCCCCCCTGCCCGACCGATCCCGATGGCCACCGCGCCCCCCGCCGCCCCCCGCGCCACGAAGGACCTGATCTTCGATTGGGAGGGCAAGGACCGCAACGGCCGGGTCGTGCGCGGCGAGATGCGCGCGGGCGGCGAAGCGGCGGTCAACGCGCTGCTGCGGCGCCAGGGCATCATGGTGACGCGGGTGCGCAAGCGCCGCCTGAGCGGCGGCCGCGCCATCGGCCAGAAGGATCTCGCCATCTTCACGCGCCAGCTCGCCGCCATGATGAAGGCCGGCGTGCCGCTGCTGCAGTCCTTCGACATCGTGGGCCGCGGCGCCACGAACCCGCGCCTGGCGCGTCTGGTCAACGACATCCGCGCCGACATCGAGACCGGCACGAGCCTGTCGACGGCCTTTCGCAAGCACCCGCTCGTCTTCGATCCGCTCTACTGCAGCCTCGTCGAGGCGGGCGAGGCCGGGGGCATCCTCGAGGCGCTGCTCGACCGACTGGCCTTCTACCAGGAGAAGACGGTCGCGATCAAGCAGAAGATCAAGTCGGCGCTGATGTACCCGGTGGCGGTGCTGATCGTGGCGGCGATCGTGATCTCGGTGATCATGATCTTCGTCGTGCCCTCCTTCAAGAGCATGTTCGCCAACTTCGGCGCGACCCTTCCGGCGCCCACGCTGCTGGTGGTGGCGATCTCGGAGTTCTTCGTGCAGTGGTGGTGGGCCATGCTCGTCGCGGTGGTGGCGGGGGCCTACTTCCTCGGGCAGTCCTGGAGGCGCTCGGAGAAGGTGCAGGCCTTCATGGACCGCACGCTGCTGCGCGTGCCCGTCTTCGGCGGCCTCGTCGAGAAGTCGGTCGTGGCGCGCTGGACGCGCACCATGTCCACCCTCTTTGCCGCCGGCGTGCCGCTGGTGGAGGCCCTGGATTCGGTCGGAGGCGCCTCGGGCAACTCGCTGTATGCGGCGGCCACCGAGCAGATCCAGCGCGAGGTCTCGGCCGGGGGCTCGCTCACCAACGCCATGCAGAACGCGGGCGTGTTTCCGGTGATGGTGCTGCAGATGGCCGCCATCGGGGAGGAGTCCGGCTCGATCGATCAGATGCTGTCGAAGGCCGCGGAGTTCTACGAGGAGGAGGTCGACCAGATGGTCAAGGGCCTGTCGAGCCTGATGGAGCCTTTCGTGCTCGTCTTCCTGGGCGGCCTGATCGCGGCCATCGTGATCGCGATGTACCTGCCCCTGTTCAAGATGGGCGCGGTGGTGTGAGCGTGCCGCCGCTGGAGTTCGTCCTCTCGCCGCCCGTCCTGGCGCTGCTCGGGCTGGTGGTGGGCAGCTTCCTCAACGTGGTCGTGCACCGCCTGCCGCGCATGCTCGAGCGCCAGTGGTGGGAGGATGCCGCGCACCAGTTCGGCGACGCCGGCTCGCACGAGCGCGTCTTCGCGCAGGCGGCGCCGGCGGCCATGGGTACGCAGGCGCAGGGTGTGCTCGCGCGCCTGGCCGGCCTGCCCGCCTACGACCTCATCCGCCCGGGTTCGCGCTGCCCGGCCTGCGGCCACGCGATCCGCTGGCACGAGAACATCCCGCTGCTGGGCTGGTTGCGCCTGCGCGGGCGCTGCTCGGCCTGCGGCACGCGCATCTCGGCGCGGTACCCGCTGCTGGAGTTGCTCACGGGGGCGCTCTTTGCCGTGCTCGGCTGGCGCTTTGGCCCCGTGCCGGCGGCGCTGATGTGGTGCGCGGTGGGCGCGACGCTTCTGGCCCTGTCCCTCATCGACTGGGACACCACGCTGCTGCCCGACCCGCTCACGCAGCCGCTGCTGTGGGCCGGCCTGCTCGCCGCGGCGGCGGGCTGGTCGGGCGTGCCTCTGCTCACCTCACTCGTCGGCGCCACGGCCGGCTACCTCTCGCTGTGGTCGGTCTACTGGCTCTTCAAGCTGGCCACCGGCAAGGAGGGGATGGGCTACGGGGATTTCAAGCTCCTGGCGGCCGTGGGCGCCTGGCTCGGGTGGCAGGCCGTGCTGCCGGTGCTGCTCATGGCCTCGGTGATCGGGGCGCTGGTGGGCCTGTGGATGAAGGCCACCGGCGCACTGCGCGAGGGCCGTTACGTCCCCTTCGGCCCCTTTCTGGCCGGCGGCGCGCTCGTGGCGATGGTGGCGGGCACCGATGCGCTGCTGACGCTCATCGGCTGGCGCTGAGCGGGGCTCGGCACATGGGCCTGACCCGCATCGGGCTCACCGGCGGCATCGGCAGCGGCAAGAGCACGGTGGCGGCCATCTGGGCCGAGGCCGGGGCGGTGGTGGTCGATACGGACGCCATCGCACGCGCGCTCACGGCCCCGGGCGGGGCCGCGCTGCCCCGCCTGGCCGACGAGTTCGGGCCGGCCATCCTGGAGGCCGGCGGCGCGCTGGACCGCGAACGCATGCGCGCCCTCGTCTTCGCCGACGCGCAGGCCCGGCGCCGCCTGGAGCAGGTGCTGCACCCGATGATCGGCCAGGAGGCGCAGGCGCAGGCCTCGAGCGCAGGGACGCGGCCCGTGGTCTTCGACGTGCCCCTGCTGGCGGAGTCGGCCCACTGGCGAGCGCGCGTGCAGCGCGTGGCCGTGGTCGACTGCGAGGAGTCCACGCAGGTGGCCCGCGTCATGGCGCGCAGCGGCTGGAGCCGCGACGCCGTGGCGCGGGTGATCGCGCAGCAGGCCTCGCGCGCGCAAAGGCGCGCGATCGCCGATGCCGTGATCTTCAACGAGGGTCTGTCGCGCGCGGCGCTGCGCGAGCAGGCGCTGGCGCTGTGGGCGCACTGGGCCGGGCCGGATGCGCTGCGGCAGGGTGTGGAACAATCGGCATGCGGGTAGGCACGCCCCCGCCGCGTCTCCACCGAGCCACCCCGCCCGCGCCTTGGTCCTGTACGAATATCCGCTCAATGAAGGCATCCGCACGATGCTGCGG